>DASQMK010000578.1:0-4869 GCA_035645575.1 Metabacillus sp. | reverse complement strand
TTGGTAAAACAGGTACCAGCTTAAAAACGGCCTTACATAACATTATCGATGATCATACGGAAATTTCCTATTCAAATGTATGGGAAGCATTAAGGAACACAGATGAAGATCCTAATAATCATAATAATGTCATTCTTCTATATACTGGCCGTTCCCAAAGTAAAACATCAAATGGAACTTCAATCGACTCATGGAATCGTGAACACGTTTGGGCAAAATCACATGGAGACTTCGGTACAACAATGGGAGCAGGAACAGATCTTCACCATTTACGACCAACGGATGTGACAGTTAATAGTTCCAGGGGCAATAAAGACTTTGATAATGGAGGGACAGCCCAGAAAGAAGCTCCTGCTACATATGCTGATAGTGATTCTTGGGAACCACGTGATGAAGTAAAAGGTGATGTTGCAAGAATGATTTTTTATATGGCTGTACGCTATGAAGGGGACAATGGAGAGTTAGATTTAGAGGTAAGTGAAACAGTTAATAACGGCTATGCACCACTCCACGGAAAACTATCGACATTATTACAATGGCATCAACAAGACCCTGTCGATGATTTTGAACGAAATCGTAATGAAATCATTTATCAGGAATATCAGCATAATCGCAATCCATTTATTGACCATCCTGAATGGGCAGAGGCAATATGGTAGAACACCGTTATGAGTGGTTTCAGATATAAACAAACACCCCAAAAGTCAGATTTTACTCTAACTTTTGGGGTGCAGTGCATTTAAAAGATGTCAGCTACCTTGGAGGTCTAATTGTCATAAAAACTACTGCTAAACCCTTTCATAAGTTGCCTTTCTCCTTTTAGATACTTTCATTCACAGCCCATTATCAATCATATTATTATTGGCACTTCACTTATTTGTTAGATACGCTTACCGTGATGCTTTTGGCGGTTGGCACACGTCACATTTACGTTGGTTATTATTTTTAAATTTCGTAAATGTTTTTTCAAAATTGCTACCACATGCACATTTAAATAATAACTTTTGAGAAAAACCGTGATATTCCGTTGTTAGCAACTTACTTTCCGAATTTTTCTCAACAAATTCTTTAATTTTACTGATTGTCCATCGTTTATTCATTCTATAGTACCTCCATATTTTTATCTTTAGGCGGAGGCTATTCTTGGCATCCGTTCAATTATGAGCAAAAGTCGTAATTATCCTAAGTTTCTCATTATAACATGTGCTTGCACACAATTAATATCTATTCTAATAATTACATTATTTCCTCTTGTTCTTTATCTATAGACCTAAAAAATACTCACCACTATATCATCTGTAATAATTTCAACCCAATTTATCCCCATAACATTCTCAATACAGGAACATTGCTTATGTTATCCTAACAGACTCATTTTTATAAATGTATTTTTTATAGAAAGATATTCCCTGTCCAAGATACTCATTAATACATCTGTTTCATATTTCCCTTCGATTAAAGCACCTTCTCTTTCTACTCCTTCTTGAATAAATCCACATTTTTCATAACATTTTAAAGCTCTTTTATTATATTGTAGAACCCGTAAATCAACTCTATGTAGATTTAGTTCTCCAAATGCATAATGTAAAACTAATTGTGTAATTTCAGTCCCTAATCCTTTTCCCCAAACGGAAGGGTCAAATAATCCTACTGCGTAACGTGCTCGGTTATCATTGTCACTAACTGTCAATCTTGCTTGACCTATTAAGCGCCCCTCAAACTCTACGCACCATTCAAGTTTATTTGATTTAATAGATTCTAAAAATTTGATTCCCTTTTCCTTCGTCTTAGGCGATAAATTAGTGGTATCTCCACCATACATCCTGACAAGTTCCTTATTAACATCAACTTTTAAAAAGTCCATTAAATCACTTTCTATTGGTTGACGTAATAACACCTTTCCTCCTTTTATAATTGGTGCTTCATTCAAAATTAACCACCTCATATTTCGTTTTTTTAAAATGTTCGCTAATTTCTATTTATATCCTTTTTAAACGAAATTCGTCATTTTTTATTGCAAACTGTGTATTTCCTGATTTACTAAAATTGCGATACTAATATCTATTTCAACCGTATAAAAGTATGAAATCTACTACTGGAGGTTTTTACCCATGTACGAATATAAATTTGTAAAAATTAAACTAAGTAATTGAATTAGGCACCAAATGATTACAACGTTTTAATAAGTGGATCTTCCCTGTAAAGACCATATTTTCGCTTTAATAGCTAATTCATTAACAAACTGTTGCTTTCCATCCTGGTATTTGTAGTGATCGTTGGAAAACTGTTTTGCTAAAGAAATTTTTAATTCTCCATACTTTTTAGCTTCCAAAGGGTTGTTTATTAAGAATTCTTTAAATTCCAGGTGAGATTTAATGTGTTTATTCCCAACTTCATATATATGTAAGTGATGTGTTCTATTATCTATTCCCTTTGAAAAATATCTTCTTTCGACAATCCCATTTTCACCTCTTGGTTGATATCCCAATGATGACATTTCATTATTGAATAAATTAATTTTTTCAATATCCTTAACAACAATTAAAATATCAATGATTGGCTTTGCGTAACCTACTGTTGGGATAGAGGTGCTTCCAATATGGAAAATATCAATTAACTCATCTTTGAATACTTCTTTTAATAATTTCTCTTCCTTTTTGTAAGAAATCTCCCATTCCTCGGTCCAGGCCATTATTTTGGTTGTCCTCAATAGAATTCCCCTTTTTTGTTTATTGTGTAACCTTTTAGATTAATAAACTGTTAATAAGACCTTATAAAACGAATATACACACTTTAGGTGGATTAGTATCCCAATTTACATTCTACTACACATTTTAAAGAACGTTTGACTACTAATCATTGAATATATGATTAAACCCTTTTCCTAAGAATATAGTGAATAGATGAATACTCTTAGGAGGGATCTTGATGCAAATCCATGTGGTACAACGTGGGGATTCGTTATGGAGGATTTCACAGCAATATGGCGTCACGATAAATCAAATCATAGCTGCAAATCAGTTGGAGGATCCAAATAAATTAGTGGTCGGGCTTGCCCTAGTCATTCCTACAGCTTATCGTACACATACTGTCAAGTCTGGAGAGACGCTATGGCTGATCTCGCAACGATATGGAATAACTATACAGGCGATTGTTCAGGCAAATCAAATAAGTGACCCATCTCAGATTACCCCCGGAATGATTTTAGTTATACCGGCTAGAACACATATAGTTCAACCCGGTGAAAGCCTATGGCAAATTGCACAACGTTACAATACTTCCGTCCAAGAAATCGCGCGAACAAATCAAATTCAAAATCCTAATGTCATCTATTCTGGCACCGTTTTAACCATCCCGTTTAGAAGACCTGTAATTGACGTAAATGCATATACAATCAACACAGGGGATGTTGGAGCAAGAGAAGTTCGGGAAGTAGGACGATATTTAACTTATTCATCTCCATTTGCTTATATTATGAAAGCAGACGGCAGTCTAGAGCCGATAAATGATACACCAATCATTCAAGCTTCCTTAGCGGAGAGAGTTGCACCAATGATGTGTATTACAAACTTTACGTATAGGGATCCAGGATCACAGCTTGCATGAACTATACTTTCAAATTCAGAAATCCAAGACAGACTCTTAACAAATATTTTGATCATTATGAGAGAAAAAGGATACCAAGGATTAAATGTTGATTTTGAAAATGTGTATCCAGTTGATCGCGAGTTATATAATCAATTTTTGCAGCGTACAGTTGACCGATTACATCCCGAGGGTTATTTTGTCTCATCAGCACTTGCTCCCAAAACAAGTGGGGAACAAAAAGGGTTATTATATGAAGCGCACGATTACCCTGCACACGGAAGAATCGTTGACTTTGTTGTATTAATGACCTATGAATGGGGATATAGACTCGGACCGGCGCAGGCAATTTCGCCTCTTAATCAAATTAGAAGGGTTCTTGATTATGCTGTATCCGTTATCCCTAGAAATAAAATCTTTTTTGGCTTCCAGATTTATGCACGTGACTGGCTACTTCCACATGTCCAAGGTCAAGAGGCGGAAACTTTTAGCCAACAAGAAGCAATTCGCAGGGCCATTCAATATGGGGTTGCTATCCAGTATGACCAGGTTTCTCAGTCCCCATTTTTCCGTTACACTGATGCTCAAGGTCGCAGCCATGAAGTTTGGTTTGAAGATGCACGCAGCGCCCAAGCGAAGTTTGATACTGTAAAAGAATACGGACTACGTGGAATCAGTTATTGGGTTCTCGGTTATCCGTACCCTCAAAATTGGGTCTTACTTGAAGACAACTTTACGATCAGAAAAATACTATAGTATTCATAAACTATTATTAGATTATGTTTATAAAATCCCATAATTTTGCTGTTGATTATGTATGTTACATACAAAATTAGCAGCCTTTTTATGCCCAAATTTTAGAATTAAACTCTTTTCCCCTTATGACCCAAAAACTCCCATTATGACTTTCTATCAAATTAATAATTTTCCAAAATTTTGAGGATATCACGTTTGGACGGTGGGCCTTATAATTACAGAGTTATTATATTAAAAGGATGTGAAATCCCAAGATGAAAAAAGTGTTCAGCTTTCTTACTATATTATTATTTTCTATTCTTTCATTTGGAAACTTTGCACATGCTGCACCTTATACAGTGCAATCCGGAGATACTCTTTGGAAAATTGCAACAAAAAATAATATGACCGTTGAAAATCTGGTTAATCATAATAGATTGACTTCTACGTTGTTAAGCGTGGGACAGAAACTAGATATCCCTCAAGCAAGTAAGTACACCGTCGTTTGGGGTGATACCTTTTATAAAATCTCAGTTAAATTAGGAGTTT
>DASQMK010000577.1:0-10953 GCA_035645575.1 Metabacillus sp. | reverse complement strand
CGTGATGAAGGATAATGTGATGAGCCAGATTGGAATACGCATACGATCTCTTCTTAATAAGAAGCGAGTCATTGTTCCAGTCTTACTATAAAGCTGATTCCACATTAAACTCTACCTCCCGCTCTTAGTTTCATCATAATGACGCATAAACAAATCTTCTAAAGTTGGCGGTGTACTTTCTAATTTAATAAGCCCAAATTGTGAAACATAACGGATAACCTCATCCAGGTCCTTGCCATCTACTTGAAAAGAAAAAGCACAGTCCTTGCCAACTATTTCATAAACACCCTTCATTTTTTCGAGCCCCATAATCGGTTGCTTTGTTTGAAGGACTAGATTGGTTCTTGTCAGATGACGAAGCTGATCAAGTGTTCCAGTTTCAATAATCTCACCTTGTCGGATGATCCCAACCCGATCACAAAGTCTCTCCACTTCTGATAAAATGTGACTTGAAAGTAACACACTTTTTCCATTTCTCTTTACTTCCATAACACACTCTTGAAATACTTTTTCCATTAAAGGGTCAAGCCCTGATGTTGGTTCATCTAATATATAGAGATCGGCTTCGGCGGAGAATGCTGCAATTAACGCAACTTTTTGACGGTTCCCCTTTGAATAAGTACGACATTTCCTCGTTGGATCTAAATTAAACCGTTGTATTAGCTCTTCCCTGCGTTTATTATTCGTTGATCCTTGCAGTTTCATAAACAAATCGATAACCTCTCCACCAGTTAAGTTTGGCCACAGGTTTACATCTCCTGGTACATATGCTAAATGCTTATGAATATCAACCGCATCTTTCCAAGCGTCCTTTCCGAAGATCCTCACTTGACCCCCAGATGCTTTTAATATTCCTAATAATATGCGAATTGTGGTTGACTTACCTGCTCCATTTGGACCAATAAATCCATATACTTCTCCCTGGTTGACTTCAATATTCACACCATTTAATACCGTGGATTTTCCAAATTTCTTTGTTACATTTATTGCATTAAGGATTGTCATCTTACTCCCCCTCTTATATAAGTTGCTTAGTTTTGAAATATTTTAACTTATATATTTCATAATATACAAAAATATATACTTTTTCAAGATCTTTTGAACTCATTCATTTGTTATATTTCATAATTTTGATTAAACTATAAAAAGAGGTGAAGAAAATTTGGACGGATTTCAACGGCGAAGAGAACAAAAGAAGCAAAACATACTAGAAGCAGCATTGCATTTATTTATGGATCTTGGTGTACAAAAGGTTTCTATTTCAGATATAGCAAAAAAGGCAAATGTATCACAGGTAACCATATACAATTATTTCGAAAGCAAGCATAATCTCGTACACCAGGTATTTCTATATTATATTGATAAGGCTACAAGTAATTTTGAAAAGGTTATTTATAGCGACATGCCATTCCCCGAGAAAATTAAAATGCTTATTTTTAATAAAAAAGAAATAGCTAGCAGTATTAACGAGGAATTTTATCAATATTTAATGAAGGAATACTCTTCAGAAGGTAATTATATAGAAAAAATATATGCGGAGAAGGCCGTTCCTTACCTAAATCTTTTATTTAAAGAAGGAAAAGAAAACGGATATATCGATCAAAATTTATCAGAAGAAGCAATGTTATTTTATATTTACATGTTAAAAGATTATATACAGAGGGAGGAGGTTTATCAGAAGATCTTACCGCTCACTGAAGATATTACAAATATTTTTTTCTATGGAATTATGGGAAAGGACGGAAAAAAATGAGTAGGCGCATGAATAAAATTCATGCGCCTTTTATCCCACTCTTAACGGTCAGTAAGACCCCACTGCTGGAAGTTTCACTTTATCTCACCTGTTAATCACTCGCTCAATATGAATCGTTAAATATAATTTCTCATCATTTGTTAATTCATAATCAAATTGTTTTTTTACATAGTCGTTTATTTTTTCAGTACATTCATAGGCCCCTTTATGTTTATTTTTTACAGCCTCATAAAGAAAATCGTCGTCACTTTCCATATAGGTTTTACTGTACAATCTTTGTGCGAAGAACTTTAAATGGGTAACGAATCGAAAGAAATTTAGTGACTCTTCATTAAAATCGATACTAAAGTGATATTTGACGATCTTTAGAATGTCTTGCATCGTTTTTGTAATGTTTACGATGTTCGGCATTTCTTCATTCAGCTCTGCATTCACAATATGCATGGCAATAAAGCCTGCTTCATCCTCTGGAAGTGCAACATGCAGTTTATTCTTAATCATATTTAGAGCCTCTAACCCAATAGAGAATTCATCTTTATATAATTTCTTGATCTCCCATAATAATGCATTTTTGATATCAAGGCCCTTATTGTTTCTTTCTATCGCAAAGTTGATATGGTCTGTTAATGAAACATAGATACTATCACTTAATTCCCTTCCTAGCTTTTCTTTTGCCAATTTAATAATTTCTTCTGTTACTTCCATTAATTCTAGTGAAACTTCATAGAGAAGAGTTTTAAAACGCTCTGACATATCTTTGTTTTTTAAAGTGAAAACCTTTTCTATTTTTTCTTCTTCTATTTCATCACCAGGTTTTTTTTGAAAGGCTAGGCCTTTCCCCATAACAACAAGTTCTATATTTTCTTCATTAAAAGCACTTACAACATTATTGTTATAAACTTTTTCTATTTTCATACGATCACCTAAATCATATTTAATGGCGTTCATCCGAAGACTTTTAAAAACAGTTTTTCTCTTATAATCTCTTTTAATTAAAGTGTATTATACGTCAATTTGGGTTCATTTTCATCTAGGAGATTCCGATTTACCATGGTAAAAGCTTATAGGACAAAGGCTGTTTTGATAAGAGAAGAAGGAAAGCCCTGATACTGAGCTTTCCTCGAAGTCATTTTTTAAAAGTCTTCTCCATTTGTTGCGATCACGTTTTTGTACCAATCAAAGCTTTTCTTTTTATATCTGTTGTTTGTCCCTTTTCCTTCACTATCACGGTCTACATAGATAAATCCGTATCGTTTTCTAAGCTCGGCTGTTGAGGCACTCACAAGATCTATTGGTCCCCATGATGTGTAGCCGATAATTTCAACACCATCACCAATAGCATTTTTCATTTCTCTAATATGTGCGTCAAGATATTCAATTCGATAATCGTCTTGAATCGATCCATCTTCCTCGACTTTATCAACAGCACCAAGCCCATTTTCGACGATGAACAGTGGTTTTTGATAACGATCATATAGTTGGTTACAAACTGTTCTTAATCCAACAGGGTCAATTTGCCAACCCCATTCTGATGCTTTAAGGTATGGATTTTTCACACCAGCTAACAGATTCCCAGCTGTTTTCTCATCCTGATGCTCAGGAGCTGTGCTAGCTACAAATGACATATAATAACTAAATCCAATATAGTCAACCGTATTATGTTGAAGCAGCTCCAAATCTCCGTCAGCCATTTCAATTTGGATGTTATTTTCTTTAAAGTAATTCAACATATAACGAGGATAGGACCCTCTTGATTGAACATCTGAGAAGAATAATGTTTTACGGTCTTGTGTAAGGGCCGCAAACATATCCTCTGGCTTTGACGTGTAAGGATACGTAACCATGGAAGCGATCATACATCCGATTTGTGAACCAGGAATGATTTCATGTCCAGCTTTTACCGCAAGAGCACTTGCTAAAAATTGATGGTGGGCTGCTTGGTAAATATCTTGTTCATTTTTTTGACCATCTTCAAATATAAGCCCTCCACCTGTAAATGGTGCGTGCAACAGGACGTTAATCTCGTTAAATGTCATATAGTATTTCACTTTGTCTTTAAAACGAATGAAAATGGTTTTTGCTAATCGTTCATAAAATTCTACTAATTGACGATTCTTCCATCCTCCATATTTTTTCACTAAGCCTAATGGCATTTCATAATGTGAAATTGTTATTACTGGTTCAATATTATATTTTAGTAGCTCATCGACCATATTTTCATAAAATTGAAGACCTTTTTCGTTTGGCGCTATCTCATCCCCATTTGGAAATAAACGTGTCCATGAGATTGAAAAACGAAATGCTTTAAAACCCATTTCAGCAAATAAAGCAATATCTTCTTTATATTTGTGGTAGAAATCAATTGCTTCATGATATAAGTTAAATTGCTCCATCGAGAAATCCGGTGGACTCATGATCCCATTTGGAGATACATCTGCTGTTGAAAGTCCTTTTCCGTCCTCTTGATAAGCACCTTCCAATTGATTAGCAGCAACTGCTCCTCCCCATAAAAATCCTTCTGGGAATTTTCTTGTGTTTGTATTCATTCGTATCAACCTTTCAATTTTTTATAGACAAACTTCTAATTAGAGAACTTCTCCGTTACTTTCGATTACTTTTTTATACCAATCAAAGCTTTTCTTTTTCGATCTCTCAAGTGTTCCTTGTCCGCTATTATCTTTATCTACATATATATATCCATAGCGTTTTTCATTTCGCCAGATGATGCACTAACAATATCAATTGGACCCCAGCTTGTGTAGCCAATGATTTCTACACCATCTTTAATTGCTTCAGCCATTTCTTCAACATGCTTTTTTAAGTACTCAATACGGTAGTCGTCATTCACTTCACCATGTGCTGTCACTTCATCTACTGCACCTAATCCATTTTCGACAACAAATAAAGGTTTTTGATATCGATCATATAATTGGTTCGCTGTTATTCTGAACCCCTTAGGGTCAATCGTCCAGCCCCATTCAGATTTTTCTAAATAAGGATTCTCAATCGATCCAAATACATTACCTGCTGTCATATTATTTATTTCTGGATCTGTGCTTGTCGCACGGCTAGCATAATAACTAAATCCAATATAATCGACTGTATGATTTTTCAAGAGCTCCTCGTCTCCATCTTCCATTTCAATTGTCAAGTTGTGATCTTTAAAGAATCTTTTTGCATAACCTGGATATTCACCTCGTGATTGAACATCAATGAAGAAAAATGATTCACGGTCTTTGTCCATCGCATCCCAAACATCTTCAGGATTACATGTATATGGGTATGTCATCCCTGCTGCCAGCATACAGCCGATCTTTGCTTCCGGGATGATTTCATGACATGCTTTTACAGCAAGAGCACTAGCAACCAACTGATGATGTGCCGCTTGGTATTGAATTTGTTTTTTGTTGTCTCCTTCTTTGAATACAAGGCCTGCACCAACAAAAGGTAAATGGAGCAACATATTAATTTCGTTGAATGTCATCCAATACTTTACTTTGTCTTTATAATGTTTAAACAGGGTAGTAGCATATGTTTCAAACAAAGAAACAAGCTTGCGGTTTCTCCAACTTCCATATGTTTCAACTAAATGAACAGGTACATCAAAGTGAGCAATCGTCACAATCGGTTCAATATTGTATTTTTTTAATTCATCAAATAAATCGTCATAAAATTTTAGGCCAGCCTCATTTGGCTGATGGTCATCTCCATTTGGAAAAATACGTGCCCAAGACACAGATACGCGTAAAGCCTTGAACCCCATTTCGGCAAAAAGAGCAATATCCTCTTTATATCGATGATAAAAATCAATCGCTTCATGTGATGGATAAAATTCACCTTCTAGTGGTTTGAATGACGGAAGATTACCGAACATGATATCCCAGCGTTTTTCCCCTGTTGGTAGTAAATCAACCGTCGTTAATCCTTTGCCATCTTCTAGATAAGCACCTTCTGTTTGATTTGCAGCAATCGCACCGCCCCACAAAAATCCTTTTGGAAATGTCATATATTACTCTCCTTTCAATTGGATGAGGAAAGAAATCGATTCTTTCCTCCTAACATCATTACTTCGCGTTTAGATTGAATAATTGTTCACCAAGGTTTATTTGTTTTTCACTTGTTGGTTGTACGTTGAAATCTTTATAATTTGTCACAACAACTGGTGTTGTAACAGGTAATCCTTCTGCTTTAATTTGCTTAATATCAAATTCTATTAATAACTGTCCTTTTTCAACACGTGCACCTTGACTTGTATGAGATGAGAAATGCTTCCCACCAAGTTTCACTGTATCCATGCCAATGTGGATTAAAATTTCTGCACCTTGATCTGTTTTGATCCCAATCGCATGGTTTGTAGGGAAAAGTGCTGTAACTGTGCCTGAAGCTGGTGCAACTAGCTTCCCTACAGAAGGTTCAATCGCTACACCATCACCAAGTGCTCCAGATGCAAATGCTTCATCTTTAATGTCAGATAATTTCTTAACTTCACCTTTTAATGGACTTGCGATTTCTTCTGTTGCTACATTTAAAGTTGAAGTTGTTGCTGCTGCTTCGTTTTGTGCAGATTTAGTTGCTTCATTTTTGCCTTTGCCCATCCCAAATAGATACGTAAGGACAAAACCTAAAGCAAAAGCAATAACAAATGAAATTAATGCTCCCCATAAAGCAAAAGTAACTCCTTCAGTTGGGCTAATCATGGCTGGGACAACAAATATCCCTAGACCGCCTATCATATATAGATTTGTGCCAACTGCACCAATGATCCCTCCACCAATACCTGCTGCAATACAGCTAATGATAAATGGCTTTTTAAGAGGTAATGTGATTCCATAAATTGCCGGCTCTGTTACACCAAAAATACCTGAGATGAATGCTGGAATACTTAAAGTTTTTAATTTTTGTTGCTTTGTTTTTACATATACTGCAAGAACAGCACCAATTTGTGCAAAGGATGCAGCTAATGTTGTTGCTAATATTGGATCTGCCCCCATTGTTGAAATGTTATTGATTGCAATTGGTACAAGACCCCAGTGAAGTCCAAAAATAACTAATAACTGCCATAAACCACCAACAAAAATACCTGCGATAATTGGACTTAAGTTGTAGATGTATAATGTTGCCATTCCTAATAAACTTCCTGCCCATGTTGATATCGGGCCAATAATGATAAATGTGAGCGGTACCACAATTAGTAATGTAAACATTGGTACTAAGAATGCTTTTACGACATCTGGTATGATTTTTCTTAAACGTTTTTCAACAACTGCTGCAAAATAGGCTGCAAGAATAATCGGAATAACTGATGATGCATAACTCATTAAGATAACAGGTACACCTAAAAATGTAATATAAATTGGTGATTCAAACATTGTGCCTGCAAATAATGTGTAAAGCGGTTCACCTTGTGTTAAGCCTGATAAGGTAGGATAAACGAGTGATCCCCCAATGGCCATTCCGATGAATGGGCTTCCACCAAACTTTTTAATCGCTGTATATCCTAAGAAAATAGGGAAGAAGTAAAACAGTGAGTCACCAGCTGCATTTAGGATTTGATATGTTCCTGATGTTGACTCTAACCAACCCATTGCAATAAAAAGTGCGTTAAATCCTTTGATCATCCCTGTTGCTGCTAGTACACCAAGAACTGGTGTAAAGATGCTTGATATAATATCAATGAAGCTTGCTTTTTGCTTTTCACCCTCATCCACTGGAGCTTGAGCTTGCAGGCCACTTACTTGAAGAACAGCCTGATATACATCCGGTACATGATTCCCAATAACGACTTGATATTGTCCGCCACTTTTCATGACAGTCACAACACCATCCATATTTTTTAGAACTTCTGTATTTGCTTTACTTTCATCTTTTAACTTAAAACGCAATCTAGTAATACAATGAACGACACTGGAAACGTTTTCTTTCCCGCCGACATTTAATAGAATATCTTTAGCCAACTGCTCATATTTCATGATTTGTCCCTTCTTTCTTGATGTTTTTAGGCAAATAAAAAACCTGAGCCAAATAGACTACTCCTATTGCTTATCGCGATTCGCAATTATCGTGTGTCTATTCAGTCCAGGTTATGCCCACTTAAGGTAACATTCCTAAAACGGAATATTGTTTATTTACTTGTTATATGTAATTTATCATGGGTCTAGTAGATTGTCAACGCTTTCTTATCTATTTTTTTATTAAATTATAGATCTTTCGGATCAAATTAGTAATCTATCTATTTTCTTAAATAGGATGAAACGGTGACTAGCTGTGCTTCGTTTTCCATCATGATACTCTTACGTTAATTGTTTAGTACCTTCATTTCGATAAGATGTATCAGCGATTTTTTCAACCTGTAATTGACCATTTTCAAAGCTTACGACTGAAACACTACAGTTTTCATGTACTTGGAATTCTTTACTCTGTGTTACCTGAATGATGTAATTTCCGATCGTGACTCCATGTGAAAAAATAAGAATATTTCCACCCTCTGAAGAATGCTTTTCTACTATTTCTTTTACAGCTTCTTCTGTTCTAGTAAAAAGCTGTGCATATGATTCACCTTCAGGAGCTGATGCATTCACATCAAGACTAAATAATTTTTCAAGAACATCACCATATAGCTTCGGAATTTCATCTTCTAACAAAGCTTCTAGTATACCAAAATTCATTTCCTTCAGTCTTTTATCAATGGTTAACGGAATAACTCTATCACCAATCGCATACTTAGCAGTATCTTGAACTCGCTGGCTATCACTTGAGTAAGCCGCAATAAAAGGGATATGAGATAAACCTCTTCCAACGGATTTCGCTTGTGAAATTCCTTTTTCAGTTAGTGGTGAATCACAAAAACCTTGCATACGTCTTTCAACATTATATTGCGTTTCTCCATGACGTACAAAATAGAGTGTTACTTTGTTTTCACTAGTCAAGATTGAACACGTCCTTTTATATGTATCTTATTGGAATTTTAGCATATTCCACTCAAAAATCCACCTAAAGCTGTCTTTGATTTAAAAAACAGCCTTACTACTCTATCATAGTAAGACTGTTTATAAAATTTACATTGGATGCTCTACTTTTACTCGTTTGATAAACAGTGAAATGATAAAACCAATCACTGCCATGATAATCGCGAATAGAAATGCATCTTGAACTCCAGCAGTAAAGGCAAGAAGTGGATTTAAAGGATTTGCCTTGTCTTCAACAGTTATCATAAATCCTTCTGCACCAGAAGATAAAATAGAAATCGCGATTGCCGTTCCTATTGCTCCGGCAACTTGTTGCAAAGTATTCATAATCGCTGTTCCATCCGGATATAATTCACGTGGCAATTGGTTCAAACCATTTGTTTGCGCAGGCATCATAACCATTGAAATTCCTACCATCGTAACAATGTGCAAGGCTATGATAAACGCTGAACTCGTTTCAATAGTAATTGTTGAGAACCCAAGCATTGCTCCAGTAACAACCAAGATTCCAATCATCACTAGCCATTTCGGTCCAAATTTATCAAACAACCCACCCATAACTGGTGAAAGAATTCCATTGATGATTCCTCCTGGCAATAAAAGAAGCCCAGCAGCAAACGTAGTCAGAGCTAATGATGTTTGTAAGTAAAGTGGTAATAAAATCATTGTTGATAGTAAGACCATCATACAAACAAGAATCATTAACAGACCAATTGTAAACATCGGATATTTAAATGCACGTAAATTAAGCATTGGCTGCTCCATTTTTATTTGTCTGATCGAAAATAAAACTAATGAAACTGCACCAATAACAATCGAAGCAATCACAGTTGGACTTCCCCAACCGCCACCTTCTCCGGCACTACTAAACCCGAATACAATTCCTCCAAATCCAATAGTAGATAACACAATTGAAAGAATATCAATTTTAGGTTTTGTTGGTCTTGTGACATTTTGCATAAAGAAAAATCCGAAAATTAGAGCTCCAATTAATAATGGAAGAGAAATCCAGAAAATCCAATGCCATGTCAGGTTATTAAGGATAAGTCCTGAAATTGTTGGACCAACTGCTGGTGCAAACATAATAACTAGACCAATGATTCCCATGATTCTTCCACGCTTATGTGGTGGTACAACTAAGAGAATCGTGTTAAACATTAGTGGAAGCAATAATGCTGTTCCAACTGCCTGAACAACACGTGCAACCATTAAAACAGCAAAGCTTGGAGCAATCGCCGCTATAAACGTGCCAATAATCGATGCAACAAGTGCTGTATTAAATAATTGCCTAGTTGTAAACCATTGCATAATAAGTCCTGATACAGGAACTAAGATACCAAGTGTAAGTAAATAACCTGTTGTTAGCCATTGTGCCGTTGTTTCATGAATACCAAAATTCTCAATTAAATTTGTTAAGGCCATATTAAGGGCTGTTTCACTAAACAAGCCGATAAAACCAGCAACAACAAATGAGACGATAATTGGAACAACACGCAAATCACTTGCAGCTACATCTCCAGTTTTCATTTGTGTATTACCCATTTCCATTCTGTTTCCTCCTACATAAATCTCTCTCTAATTTTTTAAAAATAGCAACGGTAACTGTTTTGCGATCGCTCGTAAAGGATCGCCATGTTGATATGTGATCGACAAGATACATGCCCCTTCTATCATTGCCGTAATTGTTACGCCCAATTCTTTAGCTCTCTCTTTTTCGAATCCATACTGTTCAAGTATGTGAGCATATATGGATTGCCAATCTTTAAAAACCATTTCACATGCGTGACGGAGCTTTTCATGTGTTGATGCTGTTTCTGAAGCAATTAATCCGATTGATAGCCCCTCCACACAATCTTTTTTATCAAAGACAGCGGCTATATTATGGATATAAGATTGAAATGCTTCTTTTGCTGAATTTTTTCCACTTAGGTCCTTCTCAGCTCCCTCCAACACAAGCTCTCTCATCACAGAAATCGCTTCTAAAGCAATTTCTTCTTTCCCATTTGGGAAATGATAATAAATTGAACCTTTTGGAGCACCGCTTTCCTCGATAATTTGATTAAGCCCTGTTCCGTTAAAACCTTGCCGTTGAAATAAGCGTGTTGCGCTTTGCAAGATCAAGTCCTTTGTGTCCTGCTTTCTCTTCATATGATGCTCACCTCAAAATTATAACAACCGGTCTAGAAAATAGTATAGGAATTTAAGGGATTAGTCAATTGATATGTTAACCTTTAA
>DASQMK010000576.1:0-11149 GCA_035645575.1 Metabacillus sp. | reverse complement strand
TACCCTGCAGTTCGACCGGAGAATTTTTATGAAGAAGATGTAGACTGCTCAAGTTGGGAGAATATCGTGGTTCCAGGTCATATTCAGTTGCAGGGCTTTGGGAAAGCACAATATGTTAACACTATGTATCCATGGGATGGGAACCATGATATAAGACCACCAGAACTTCCTTCACATGATAATCCAGTTGGAAGCTATGTAAAGCATTTTAATTTGCCTGAAAATATGCAGGATAAGCCAGTGTTTATTTCTTTTCAAGGAGTTGAATCGGCATTCTATGTATGGTTAAATGGCCACTTCGTTGGATATAGTGAAGATTCCTTTACACCTGCAGAGTTTGACTTAACTCAATATGTAACAAATGGGGAAAATAAGCTTGCGGTTGAAGTATATCAAAGGAGTACTGGCAGTTGGTTAGAAGACCAAGACTTTTGGAGGTTCTCTGGTATATTTAGGGACGTTTATCTCTATACTGTGCCAAAAATTCACTTATACGACCTCCATGTGCAAGCTGAATTAGATTCAACTTACACAAAGGGTAGTTTGAAGACAAATGTTGAATTTTTATCCAACCAGCAAAGTGAAGAAAAAAATATTGTGCTTGAACTTTATGACTCTAATGGTTCTTTAGTACAATCACTTTCCAAAAAAACGAATGAAACAAAGTCTTCATTATCTATGTTAGTAGATAAACCGCGATTATGGAGTGCAGAAGACCCTTATTTATATCAAATGTATATTAAGGTCTTTGATCAATCGAACAATCTAGTCGAAGTCATTCCGCAACGAGTAGGATTTAGAAGGTTTGAGATCGTTGATAAGATCATGAAAATTAACGGAAAGCGAATTATGTTTAAGGGCGTAAACCGACACGAATTTAATTGCCGGACAGGTCGAGTCATATCGAAGGAAGATATGCTATGGGATGTAAAGACATTAAAGCGCCATAACATTAATGCTGTGAGAACCTCTCATTATCCAAATCAAAGTTATTTGTATGAGCTTTGTGATGAATATGGAATTTACGTTATTGATGAAATGAATTTAGAGACTCATGGGTCATGGCAAAAAATGGGTAAAATTGAACCATCTTGGAACATTCCTGGTAACAAAGATGAATGGAACGATATTGTCATGGATCGGGCTATTTCTATGTTAGAAAGAGATAAAAATCATCCTTCTATCCTTATTTGGTCATGTGGAAATGAGTCATATGCTGGTGAAGTTATTTTAAATGTTTCCAAATACTTTAAAAATGTTGATCCAAGTCGACTCGTACACTATGAAGGAGTCTTTCATAACCGCGATTATAATGACACGAGTGATATGGAAAGTAGAATGTATGCAAAGCCCCAGGATATTGAAAAATATTTAAATGAGCAACCGGAAAAACCTTATATCAGTTGTGAATATATGCATGCAATGGGTAATTCACTCGGTGGAATGTCCAAATATATCGATCTAGAAAAAAAATACCCAATGTATCAAGGGGGATTTATCTGGGATTATATTGATCAATCCCTCATTAAAACGGATCGCTATGGCAAAGAATTCTTGGCTTATGGAGGAGATTTTGGCGATAGACCAACTGACTACGGTTTTTGTACAAATGGAATTGTCTATGCAAATCGAGAATTATCTCCAAAAATGCAGGAAGTAAAATTCCTTTATCAAGATTTTAAACTAATACCTGATCAACACAGAGTAAAAATCATTAATGATAGTCTTTTTACTTCAACAGAGATCTATGAGCTAGAGTATACCCTTTACTTTGAAGGAAAAGAATTGTATAGAAATGTCGTAGATAGCCAAGTTCTACCTCAAGAAGAAGGAGAGGTTGAGCTAAAATGGCCATCCGATCTATTTCTGAATTCAGGTGAATATTGTATCCAAACTGCATTAAAACTCAAGAAAGATACATTATGGGCAAATGCTGGATATGAAATTGCATTTGGACAGTATATCTTTAAGTCTTTAAATGAAAAAAATCAAACACCAAACGATCACAAGGAATTAAGCGTTGTAAATGGTGATGTAAACATTGGTGTTCATGGACAGGATTTTTCTGCGATATTCTCCAAACAAGTAGGTAGCTTAATTTCTTTAACTTATGCAGGTGAAGAAATGATCGAGACGCCACCTGCACCATTGTTTTGGAGAGCTACAACAGATAATGACCGAGGGTTTTCCCAGCATTTCCATTCCGGTTGTTGGTTAACAGCTAGTCTTGCAAGAAAATGTATTGATATTGACGTTTTACAAGAAGAGAGTTCTGTTACGATCACATTTAATTACGTATTTTCAATACATGAACAAGTTCGTGTTGTGACTTCTTATACGGTGTATCCAAATGGAGAAGTGAAAGTGAAGACAGATTATTATGGAGCAGAGAATTTACCGCAAATTCCTATCTTTGCTACTTCCTTTAAGACCTCTGCAGATTATCAGCATCTAGAATGGTATGCGATGGGTCCTGAAGAAAACTACACAGACCGGTCTCAAGGGGCAAAACTTGGAATTTTTCAAAATAACGTAAAAGAAAATGTTTCTGGCTATGCTGTTCCACAGGAATCAGGAAATCGAACGGGCGTGCGTTGGGTTAAGGTTAAAGACAATAGAGGGAAAGGTTTTAAGATCTCTTCAGTCGAGACTCCTCTTGAATGTAATTTTTCACCATATACGGCTTTTGAACTTGAAAATGCTGCACATCATTATGAACTACCTAATGTTCATTATACCGTTGTTACTGTAGCACATAAGCAGATGGGTGTTGGTGGTGATGATAGTTGGGGTGCACCAGTTCATCAAGAACATCTTATTAACGCAAATGAAAATATGTCATATGAATTTATCATAAGTCCACTTTCTTAATTGGAATCTTCTCAGAGTATAGATTTGGTTTTACTATACTTAGCCACCTCTGGACTAAAGATTTTAAGGAGACATTTAAGACTTTTAACCAAGTATTGGAACGGATGTAACACTTGAAAATTATAATCCGGAAACTTTCACTTATACCGTTAAGGTAAATAATAGTCAAAGTAAAAACAAAAACTTGTGATCTATCAAATTGATTTCAAACTGATACTATGCTAAAGCCAAATTTTAAAATATTATTTTAAAACTATATAACTTTTAAAAGGGCAACATATGATTAAAATGTTGCCTTTTTAACTGGTTTTAATAATTAATACACTTTCCTTATTTCATTTTAGAAAAATTAGAATATCATTTCACGAAATATCTCCAAACACCCTCAACTAGTTTTTTACTAACCTTCTCCTGAATATCTAAGTAATCTAAAAATCCGATAATTTCTGACATGACAAGGGCGAATTGTTTTTCATAGATACTCTTGTAATAGATCTGAGCCAGGGAGTTTCCAGTATTGAACCCTTCATTGATTAAATTCAACAATTTTTCCGATTTTTCCTCAATTCTATCAAGTCTTTTTTGAATAAGTTCATTTGGTGTTTTGATGATCTCACCATGTCCCGGAAAAACAAGATCAAGTTGTAAGGAGCTACATTTCCTTAAAGAATCAATATGTTCAACTAATGTATGTATCCTATTTCCATATAGATCTGGTTCAACTAATGCATTGCTTGATATGTGGCTTATCAATAAATCACCAGATAATATCCATTTGTTTGATGAATCATAAAGGGCTATTTGATCAGGAGCATGGCCTGGAGTGTTGATAATCTCAAAGTAATGCAGTTGAGAATCTTCCAATGGATGAAGCATGGCTGTTATGGCATTTTTACTGTTCTTTTTTATCGCTTCTTTTAAATACTCAACCTGTTTCTTTCCCATTTCTCCACAGCCCATTTGTGCATAAAGTGTTGAGAAAAATTCAACTCTCATTTTTAGGAAAGTATTGTCTCTTGTTAAGCGGGGAATGGACAAAGGGTGAGTGTATACCGGAATTTGATGTTCAGAGTAAATTCGATTAACCAATCCAACATGGTCAATATGATGGTGTGTGAGAATGATGTCGGTTAAATCTGTCAAAGAAAATCCATTTTTATTCAATTTTTTTATGAGTGCAATGTAACAATCATCGTTATTAAACCCTGCATCAACGAGAGAAAGAGAATGCTCTGTTTTCACTAGATAAAAGTTAATACTTTTTAGACTTGATTGACTGGGGACCATGATAGGGATAATTTCCACACTCTTGTTCTTCATTACCTCCAAATTCTTCACCTCTCTTATTTTGCTATAAAGTTTCCGAAAAAAGTCTTATTTCTATTACCAATATTACTACATAAGCACTAAAAAATAAATGATTTATATAATGGATTTAAAACGAAGAAACATTTTATGTAATACCAATACCGCCTAATTTATCTTTATTAATCAAGTTATACTTTCATATATCGGAATATTTATATATTACTTTATTTACGAAAGTTTAAAAAAGATATTGATTAATAGTACTTTCAGATATATTCTAATATTTAGAATACTTAAAGGGAGGGCAGGGATTTTTTTGTAAGCGGTTACTAAAATTATGTTTTTGCTAAGGGGTGGATGGATGTGAAGAAAAGATTATCTAAAATGTTCAGTTTCATCTTGGTTTTAACCTTACTAGCTGCTTGTGGGAACAGTGCAATTAATACAAGTTCAAAAGAAGAAGGAAATGATGAAGCATCGCAACAGGGTGAAAGTGCTGAAACGATAAAGATTGGTTCTATTCTTCCGTTTTCGGGAGTTTATGCATCACTTGGTAAAGATTTATCAGATGGAATGAAATTATATTTTGACAGCATCAATTGGGAAGTAGAGGGGAAAAGGATTGAGTTAATTGAGGAAGATACAGAAGCTGATCCTCAAGTTGCTTTGAGGAAATTACGTAAGCTTATGGATCAAGATAACATTGATATTTTAAATGGGGCGGTAAGCACTGCCGTTGCCTATGCTATCCGTGATGAGGTTGATGCTAAAAAATTGCCTTATCTTGCTTCACATGCGGGAGGAAATGATTTAACGAGAGGAAAGCGCAGCGACTATATTTGGAGATCTTCCTTTTCATCTTGGCAAATCGGTCACTCTATGGGGGAATGGGCTTTTGAAAACGTTGGAGATAAAATCTACATTGCAGCTGCTGACTATGCTTTTGGAAGAGAGGTTTCAGCAGCATTTATAGAGGCTTATAAAAATGCAGGGGGAGAAATTGTCGGGGAAGTATATCCGCCACTTGGAAATAATGATTATTCTTCCTACTTAACAACCATTGGTGGAGTGGAAGCGGATGGTGTTTATGCATTTTTTGCTGGTAGTGATGCCGTACGATTCGTTCAACAGTTTGAACAGTTTGGGTTAAAAGAAAAATTTAAACTTGTAGGATCCGGGTGGTTAGTTGCAGAGGATTTACGTGAAACAATTGGGAACGCTGCAGAAGGTATTTTTGCTTCAACATTCTGGGATTACAATTTAGAAATCGACGAAAATCAAGCATTTGTTAAAGCATACGAAGAAGCTTATAACAGAAGACCAACGATCGAATCATTAGAAGGATATGATGCAGCCCGCATAATTGCTGAGGCCATTACTGTCACTAAGGGAGATGTATCAGATTCTGATAAGCTGGTAGAAGCCATCGCAAATGTTTCGTTTACAAGCCCAAGAGGTGAGATTTCGTTTGATAAAGAAACACATCATGTGATTCAAAATATGTACATTTCAGAAACAGTCCTTTCTGAAGGAAAAACAGAAAATAAAATCATCGATACGATTGAAAAGGTTCAGGACCCAGGCAAGTAATCAGGATGAGAAAGGAGTTTTGAGATGGATCTAATCGGAGCGCAATTAGTAAACGGTGTATCATATGGTCTGCTGTTATTTATCATTACATGTGGATTATCACTTGTATTTGGGATATTGGGAGTTCTAAATTTAGCGCATGGTTCAATGTATATGTTCGGTGCCTATATTGCCTATTCATTAACCGCAACATATACCCAAAGTTTCTGGATTGCATTACTAATTTCCCCGATTTGTGTAGCGTTGTTAGCGTTAGTGGTGGAGCTCATTTTGCTCCGCCCTACCTATCAACTAGGCCACTTATCTCAAGTATTACTAACATTTGGCTTAGCTTATGTTTTCCATGATATCGCATCATATATATGGGGATCGAATGTTCTTACAATTCAAGTACCATCTGTTTTTTCAGGCTCTATTTCTGTGTTTGGCCAAGTTTTCCCTGCTTATCGAATTGTGGTCATTGTGATTGGAATCATCGTAGCAGCATTGTTGTGGTTTATCCAAGCAAAAACAAGATGGGGTGCCATTATTCGCGCTGGGTTGAATGATAAAGAAATGGTTAGTGCTCTGGGGGTAAACATCAAACTTGTATTTACGATTGTGTTTATAGTAGGGGGGCTTTTAGCTGGCTTCGGTGGTGTTATTGCTGGCCCGATTCTCGGCATTTATCCTAGTATGGAATTCCAAACATTAATACTTGCTCTCGTTGTGCTTGTTATTGGTGGTCTTGGATCAATCGCTGGAACCTTAGTGGCCGGTCTGCTTGTAGGAGTATTTGAAACATTTAGTCGATTTCTTTTCCCTGAACTCAGCATGTTCCTTATATTTGGGTTAATGGTCATTGTTCTTGTTGTTAAGCCAAATGGATTATTTGGAAAGAGGGTGGCTTAACATGAAAAAAACATTTGCCAAATACCTAATAATCATTCTCGCATTATGTTTAACACCTTTTTTCTTGTCTCTCTTTCATTTGAATTTGTTGTCCGAAATTCTTATCTTTTCCATTTTTGCACTTAGTTTAAATGTATTGGTTGGATATACAGGTCTTGTTTCATTAGGTCATGCCGCTTTCTTTGGAGTCGGTGCTTATACCGCAGGACTAGTCGCTAAGAATCTGACTAGTAATCTATTTATGACAGTAGGTATGACTGTGTTGATATCTGTTCTTGTAGCTGCTGTAATTGGTTTATTTTGTTTAAAAGTAAGTGGGTTTTACTTTTTAATGCTAACACTGGCATTCTCCCAGATGATTTATTCCTATATCTATCAATCTACAAACCTGACTGGGGGATCTAACGGATTATCAGGTATACCAAAGGCAGTAGTAGGATCGTTTCAGTTTGATAATTCCGTCTACATTTTCTATCTAATCTTGCTTTTCTTTTTACTTACTTATTTTGCTCTTAGACTTATCGTGAAATCACCATTTGGTCAGGTGTTAATTGGGATACGTGAAAACGAAACTAGAATTAAGTCTATGGGATATAACACTTACATTTATAAGTACTCGGCTTTTTTAATAGCAGGATGCTTTGGGGGGCTCGCGGGATCATTATACACATATTTTAATGGGTTTGTTGCACCTAGTGATGTGTATTGGACAATGTCAGGTGCTGCTCTCATCATGGTTTTAATTGGTGGAGCGGGAACGATGAACGGCCCGGTTTTCGGGGGAGCCTTATTTGTCGCACTTGAAACATTGATTAGCTCGTACACAAATTCATGGATGCTCATTGTCGGATCAGTCTTTATTATTTTCGTGATTTTCTTCCCGAAAGGAATCGTTGGAATTGGGGAAAGTGTCGTACAATCCATAAAAACGAGGAAGCAACAAACATATGAGCAAAAAAAATCTCATGCTACTTAATGTAAAAATGATAAGAGGTGAGTTGCTTGAATAGAGACAAAATCTTAACAATAAGTGGAATAGGTAAGAGTTTTGGTGGCTTACACATATTAAAAAATATTTCTCTTGAAGTGGAACAAGGAGAAAGGATTGGAATTATAGGACCAAATGGTGCTGGTAAAACAACGTTTTTTAATTTATTAACGGGAGATTTGGAGCCAAGTTTTGGAGAAATTTATTACAGGAAAACAAATATTTCAAAACATCCGAATTATAAACGTGCCCGTAATGGTATCGTTAGAACCTTTCAAAAAAATAATCTTCTAAATGATTTGTCTGTTATTGATAATTTGCTTCTAGTTCTACAGAGGAAACAAGGGATTGGCCATATATGGTTCAAGCAGAGAGGAGCAAAGCAATATTATGAGCTTTTTGAAAAGGCAGATGAGCTGCTAGATAAATGGGGGTTATTTCATCAGCGAAATGCTATTGTGAAAAATTTATCCTATGGTGAACAAAGACAAATTGAAATATTACTTGGTGTTGCAACAGAGCCTACTATATTATTACTTGATGAACCAACGGCTGGTATGTCTCAGTCTGAAACGAACTACATCGTTGATCTGCTTTATAAGCTGCCAAAGGAGTTAACTGTTATGATTATTGAGCACGATCTTGATATCGTTTTTGGATTAGCGAACCGTATGGTTGTGTTATTTGAGGGTGAGATATTAATAGACGGTGATCCTGAAGTAGTAAGAAAAGATGAGAGAGTGAACAAAATCTATATTGGAAGTGGAGATGAAGTCGAATGTTAGATGTTCAAAATCTTCATACTTACTATGGAGAAAGTCATATCCTCCACGATGTATCATTAAAAGTGAAAAAAGGCTCGGTATCTGTCCTTCTCGGTCGTAATGGGATGGGAAAGACAACAACTCTCCATTCCATAATGGGAATTGTACCGCCTAAAAGTGGAAAGGTTTCGATGAAAAACACACAAATAAATGGAAAGCCGAGCTATCAAGTCTCCAAGCATAGAATTGGGATTGTGCCTCAAGGGAGAAGAATTTTTAGTGATTTAACAGTGAAAGAAAATTTATTAACTACTTTTCGACCAATGACAAATGGCTGGAATTTAAATAAAATCTATGATTTGTTTCCGAGGCTTAAAGAAAGAGAAACATCAATGGGGGGAACGCTTAGCGGCGGAGAGCAGCAAATACTATCAATTGGAAGAGCTCTTATGACGAATCCTGAGTTGCTCTTACTTGATGAGCCATCAGAAGGTCTCTCTCCTTTAATGGTAAGAGAAGTGATAAAAATTATTAGACTACTAAAAGATAATGGCATGTCTATGCTGCTAGTTGAACAGAATTTAGCCATGGCGATGGATTTAGCAGATTATATTTACATTATAAACAAAGGGGCCATTGTCTTCGAGGGAACACCAGAGGAATTTAATTTAGAAGTGAAAAATAAATATTTATCGTTAAGTTCGTAGTTTAAATGGCCAGCTGAAAGCTGGCCATTTTTTTGTTGCTTAGGAAATTATAAAATGCTTGAGCTGTGGATAACTACTTCGACATCCAGCTCCAGCGCCTAGCCCCTCGAGGTCATAAGCTAATATAGAATTGAAGGCAAAGGACGCCTTCTATTCTAAATCATCTTATGCTTGTCGGGGCTGACCAAGGCGCTTGCGCTTTTGTTCTTTTATACATTAGCATGTTTATAAAAAGGCTGATTAGAAACCTTTATCGACTCGGTTGGGCACCCCACTTGTGCATCAATTAAGTCATCTTCCAAGTCTTCACTAACTGCTGTGATTCCCTGGTTATGATCTAAAATCGCTTCTGCTATACCTTCATCATCATAATCAAAAAGGTCAGGAGCGGTAGCCCCACATGCCCCACATGCTATACATGTTTCCTTATCAACCATTGTATATTTAGCCATCAATATCGCCTCCAATGAAATTATAGGGGTTACGCAAATACACTTGTGCTATGAAGCGGTTGCAATTTAGCTTTCGGATCAATGAAAGCCTTTGCATTATTAACAGCGGTTGGCGCTTCACCAAAACCTGTGGCGATAAGTTTTACTTTTCCTTCGTACGTACAGATGTCTCCAGCGGCATATACTCCTGGAATATTTGTCTCCATTTTAGAATTCACAACAATTGAATTTTTTTCAATCGTGAGCCCCCAGTTTTTCATTGGTCCAAGTGATGTTAAGAACCCATAGTTAATAATAACATCATCAACTTCCAATAACTCTTCTGTACCAGTTTTTGCATGCTCCAGTTTAACTGAATGAATTGTCTTTCCATCGCCGTTTAAACTTTTAGGGATATATGGTGTTTTTATGTTAACGTTACTTTTCGTTAAGTTGGTAACGCTTGATTCATGGGCACGAAACTTGTCACGCCGGTGAACAAGAGTGACATGATCTGCGATAGGTTCAAGCATTAATGACCAGTCAACAGCAGAGTCACCACCTCCACAAACAAGGACCCTTTTCTTTCTAAACTTTTCAAGATTGTCAATAAAGTAGTGAAGATTACTTGATTCATAGATTTCTGCATCATTTAACTCAAGTTTGCGAGGTTGAAAGGCACCGTTTCCGGCGGTGAGAATAACGGATTTTGTTAGATGCACTTCCTTATTTGTCGTAAGTCGAATAAGACCATCCTCCAGCACCTCCAGGTTTTCAACCATTTGTTCTAGGCAGATGGTAGGGCTGAAATGTAGTGCTTGCTCTGTTAAACGATCAATTAATTCCTGTGCACGAACTTTAGGAAATCCAGCGATATCGTAAATATATTTTTCCGGGTAAAGAGCAGATAGTTGCCCCCCTAATTGAGGTAAGCTCTCAATAATCTTAACAGAAGAGTTTCTCATTCCAGCATAGAATGCAGCAAATAAGCCTGTTGGTCCTCCTCCTATAATGGTTATTTCATGAACAGATTGATTTGACATAAAAAACCTCCTAATAATCTTTATTACGTTTATTTAACTATCGTTAATTATTAGTAATATAGATCATTCTAAAAGGTATGTCAAGGTGTTGGGGAAATAAATAATTTACTTATTTTATATATAATGACTCGTTGTATTTATTAGAGTATTCTCTTTAATGGTTTGATCAATAAGTTTAAAATTACGTTTTTAAAACGTTCGTGAAATATTTAGTATTTTTAAGTATCCTAGAGAAAAAGATAGATTAAGTGTAGTTTTCTCCTGAAAACAGGATGTCATTAACTTTGAAAATTGGAAAAGTATTCTGTATATTATGAATTAGTTACGAAAGAAATTAATCCATAACATTTTAGGAGGTTTTATCATGTCAATCACCCTACCAGAAACGAGAACGCTTACAGTAAAGAAAGCTAATGGAATTGCAGAGGTACACATACATGTGAACAAAACAAATGCTTATGATCTTGAGTATTACAAAGAATTAAATGCAGCAATCGATGATATCCGTTTTGATAATGATATTAAAGTCGCTGTTTTAATGAGTGATATGCCGAAG
>DASQMK010000575.1:0-6521 GCA_035645575.1 Metabacillus sp. | reverse complement strand
TGCGGGGAAGGGAATCCCTAAAACTCCAAGCTTATTACAAAAAGGCATTAGTGTCGGGATTGGAACTGATGGCGCTGCACACTCCGGTTTAAGTGTATTTGATGAAATAAAAACATTTAAATCGTTGATGAGGGCTTTTTGGGGAACACCGATTTTCGATCCCAAGGTCATGCCTGCAAAGAAATTATTGGAACTAGCTACATTAGGGGGCGCCAAGGCCATGATGCAGGATGATTCTTTCGGGACGATAGAAGTAGGTAAAAAGGCAGATTTAATCGGTATAAATATTGATCAGCCACATATCCTACCAACACATAATTTAGTAAATAGTTTGGTAGAATCAGTAAATAGTACAGATGTATCCGATATGATTGTCAATGGACAAGTCATTATGAAAAATCGGGAAGTACTTACTTTAGACGAAGAAAAAATTATGTTTGAAAGTAAATTAGCTATGGAAAGCATGTCACTCAGATCTGGAATTTAGGCAGCTTGAACGCCCTAAAAAGTAGAAGCAATAATGAAAAGAAGTGAGGGTTAACATGCTGACATATTTATTTGTAATGATTTTGATTGCTAATTTTTTTGTAGGTGTACTATTAGGAATCTCCAGTATTGGGGGATTCCTTCTTCCTTTGATATTTGTAGGTTTTTTAGATATGCCATTAAGGGATTCACTTGCTTTGAGTTTTTTTTCATTTGCTGTTGCTGGCTTAATTGGCGCTTATTATTATTGGAAATCAGGGAACATGGATGTAAAGCTAGCTACGTTTCTTAGTATTGGTAGTATCCCAGGGGCTCTGATAGGAGTAAAACTTAATAGTTTAATTCCTGATCATACAGCGAAACTCCTGCTGTATCTTTTCGTCCTTCTATCGGGTATATTGCTGTTATTAAAAAGTAAAAAGGGCAATGGTAACGTTAATGCTAAAGAACACAAAGCCTCCAAACTATTGGACAGTAAAGCTTCAACCATTATTATCGGTTTAATCTCAGCAGCTATCTGCTCGTTAACGGGGGCTGGAGGTCCGATATTATTGGTACCGTTGCTTTCTAATTTAGGAGTAAGCATAAGAGTAGCGGTCGGAGTTTGTTTATTAAATTCTGTCGTGATCGCCATCCCTTCAGTATTTGGCTATTTTCAATATTCAGATATGGAGAATTTCTCGTTATTGTTAGTTGCCAGTGTAGTTGGACAGATTATTGGAACGGTAACAGGCTCAATTTTTTCAAATAAAGTTAAATTAAACCACTTAAGTATTTCCATTGCAGCACTAACGATGATATCATCAATTTATATGATCATCACGCTATTCATTTAGCATGATGTATTGTTTTTAGTTTATCAAGTAAGGATAAGGATGGTAAAATTGTCTCTTCGAAATATCCCAAAGGTTCATAAACAAACAGCTGTTAAACAAGCTATTGAATATTTAAAAAAATATATATTAGAATCGGATAATCCAGATCAAAAAAAACTTCCCTCAGAAGCTCATTTAGCCGCGGAACTGGGAATTAACAGGTTAACGGTCAGAGAAGCTCTTACCGTACTTGAAAATGAAGGGTTTATTACAAGAAGCCAGGGAAGCAGTAGTAAGATTACTACTTTTGCAAGAAAGCTTACAGAGAAAATTGACCATGCCGGAGAACTCAAGAAGTTCATAAAAGATTGCGGCTACGAAGTGTTGATTGATAACATTACTTATTCCTGGGAAAAGTCTACTAAAGAACAAGCAGAAGCTTTAAACATAAACCGCGGTGATGAATTACTTATTGTAAAAAAACGGTTCTGTGCAGACAATAAACCGGCTGTTTACTGCATTAACAGAATACCAAGAATCTATATGAAAAAAAATACATTCTCTGATCAAGAAGTAGGGGAAGACATCTTTTCCTTCGCTGAAGAAAATAACAATTTTTACTTTAGTAATGATTTAATGGAACTTGTCCCAAGTGTAGCTGATGATGAAATTGGAGAAATGCTACATTTAGAAAAAAACACTCCTTTATTGCGACTGGATATCACAAAATATACAGACAAAGGGATTCCTGTCATGCTTAACACAGAGTACTATGTTCATGAGCTGATAAAATTCACCGCAAGTAGAACGATTACTCATCATTAACAGCTGCCTAAGTATTAGTTGGGCCTGGTAAATAAAAGGATTCCCGGCTTGGATATTGCTAAAGCTAACAAATGAAACTCTAAGGTTGATTATAAGAACTTTAACAGAACTGAACCCTACCTTTGGAGGGTTCTTCTTGTTAATGCTAATATAAAAGCAGTAATCTATTTCTTCTTCATCACTCGTATTGTATATTTCTTTTCTTTAAATAATAATCTGCTTTTTCCTTCGTTACTAACTTATAAGGAAGAAAGTATGACTTCGCAATTGTACCTCCTTTGGCCAGGACTAAGGCAGCCTCTAATGAAGTTTTGCCTGCCCTTCCGCATCTTGATAAACTGTTGCATCAATTTCGCCATTTTTTATTGCTTTTAAAGCATCATTAATACCATCTGTTCCAATAATTATGATTTCATTCCATAAATTTTTTTCAATTAAAAACTTACTTGCTCCTAATGCCATTTCATCGTTATGTGCGACTATTGCATGTATGGACTTTCCATATTTCTCATGCAACTTCTCTAATTGATGATAAGCCTCTTGTTCAGACCATTGACCAGAGACCTCCCCTAATACATTGATTTCTGGGTAATTTTTTAATTTGTTTTTCATGCCCAAATTACGTTGGATCGTTGAGGATTGCTTAGATTTTCTTCTTAAAATAACAATGTTTCCAGTTTTATTTAACCTCTCAGCAACAAATTGCATTGAAATTTCTCCAGCCTCTATATCATTTGAACCGATATAAGATATTGGTTTATTGGAGTTTACTAGTGTATTAACCACAACTACCGGTATTTCCTCTTGAACTGCAAGATTAATTCCCTCCGTATTCTCTTCAAAATCAGCAGAATTTAAAATGAGAACATCGACCTTTTTATCAATCATTTCTTTGATCTGATCCATTTGAGTGCTATTATTACCTGCTACTTCTTAAATAAAATCAATTTGTTTCTTTTCTGCTTCAGTGATCATAATTTTTCTAATCGCGTTTGGAAATTCATGAGAACCTAAAAATGTTGCCCCATTCAAAATTTTGCCATTAGCCTTGTCTTGTATGAAGTTATTATTTTGGTATTTGGCCACAGTTAATGGAGAGGAGTAACTAAATGGTTGAAAAAAACAAGCATAACAAAGAATACAAAAATCCATACTTCTCAGGTCTTAGTCATGTATCAGACCTCGGGAGCTTAAAAACTGGTGATAGATAATTTATAGTGAAAATATGGAATCATTTCAAAATGTAAAACTATGAAACGTGCCATGGAGAAATAAATGATGAGACCTTTCGTAGAAAAGCATGCAGCAGGGAGGATTATATTATGTTTTTGAAATTTGTTAAGAATGATTTCATCAGGAACAAAATTGTCACAACAGCAGTATTTGTATTTATAACAATGGCCGTTATTTTGGCAGCAAGTGCCATTAATAATATTGCAAATCTCATTCAGTCGATGTCCGAACTACAAGAACGTGCAGTACCAGCAGACATAACGCAGATGCATTCCGGAGAATATGACCAGACAGAAATCGATCAATTTACAGAAAAACATCGTGAGCATATAGCGATGCAGGAAACGATGGCTCTTCTGACTTTGGATGGAAATAATATTCATTTTGGCGATAATCAAACGATGGCTGGAACAGTACAGGATATCTCATTTGTTGTACAAAATGAGAAATTTGATTTTATTTTGGACCTGAATAATGAAAAGCTGGATGTAAAGGAAGGGTTCATTGCGGTTCCCATCTATTTTATGGAACAATATGACTTAGAAATAGGTGATTCGATTAGGGTGATAAGTGGAGAGTACGAAAAATTGTTTGTCATTTCAGATTATGCAAGAGATTATGAAATGAACTCTTCTCTTACTTCTTCGAAACGGTTTGTGATCAATCAGAATGACTATGATGAAATGCTTGAAATCGAGGATATGGAACTGGAATATCTCATCGAATTTAAGTTGAATGAAAATGGGGATTCTGCTGCTGTTCAGACTGCATATATCGAATCCGGTCTTCCAGCAAATGGACCTACTGTCGGCGGAAATATATTTCTAATATTTAATGCCATGTCAGACGCTGTAGTTGCAATGGTCATCATACTTATCAGTATTCTGCTGATTATTATTGCTTCGCTCTGTATCAGACTTACGTTTCTGGCAACAATTGATGAAGATATAAGAGAAATCGGTGTGATGAAAGCAATCGGAATATCCAAAAAGGATATAAAAAAGATCTATCTGAACAAATACAGAGTGATGTCAATAGCTGCCGGTATAATAGGCTATCTCATGTCCTTTGCAGTGGTAAATCTATTTAACGGGAATATGAGACTTTATATATCTTCAGATCTATCAGGAGACTTAAAATATATACTATCTCTTATCGCTCCGTTATTTGTCTATTTCATGATTGTGTTGTACTGCAAAAAAGTACTGAAAAGAATCGATAAGATTTCTGCGGTGGAAGCTTTAAGGAAAGATGCTTTAGAGAGCGGAAAGAACAAAAAATACAGTTTTCCACTGCTTACGAACACATTTTTCAGCACCGATATTTACATGGGACTGAGAGATGTATGGAAACGATTCAAATTATACAGGCTGCTGTTTGTTATTTTTATCGTATGTACATTTAACGTTATCCTTCCTATAAATATTTACAACACCATGAATTCACCGGAATTTTCCACCTACATGGGAATAGGAAAATCCGACTTGCGAATCGATTTACGAAAGACAGATACGATTACAGAGGATTTTCAAAAGCTTCAGGACGAACTGAAGAAAGATTCAGATATTGAAAAGCATGCTGCCTATATCACAAGTTCCTTTCAAGTAAAAAATGCGGAAGGTTCCTGGGAATATATGAATATTGAAACGGGGGATTTTTCCGTATTTCAATTAACCTATTTGGAAGGAAGAGCACCAGAGGGTGAAGGGGAAATCTCACTTTCCTATGCAAATGCGGGAAGTGATGGATTAAACAAGAAAGTGGGAGATGAAGTAGTAGTAAAGGCTGGCGAGACAGAACAGACGTTGAAAGTAACTGGTATTTATCAAGATATTACAAACGGCGGTAAAACAGCAAAGGCTCATACAAGTCTTCGTGTAAATGAAGAGGCTGTTCTTTGGTATATTGTGAGCCTGAATCTAGCACCTGGCGTGGATAAAGGTGAGAAAATGGACTACTACAAGAATGCTTATAGCTCGGCACAGGTAAACGATATCAGTGAATATACACAGCAAACACTTGGACATATCATCGAGCAGATGGGTACCGTAGTAATAGGCGGAATCGCCATCGCGATCATCATAGCTGTCTTAATCACGGCATTATTCCTTCGGATGCTCTTATCAAAGGATATGTCTCAGAACGCCATCATGCGAAGTGTCGGATTAACATCAAAGCAAATTAGTCATCAATATATGGCAGGAACAATGATGGTCCTGGTAGTGGGAATCATACTTGGCGTGCTGTTGTCGAATTTAGTAGGGGAGTTTCTGGTCAGTATGGTCATGTCCTCTATGGGAGCGGCAAAAATTGAATTTGTCCATATTATATGGCAGACTTGGCTGCTTTGTCCGTTAGCATTGATTTTATTCGTAGGTGTGACGATAGTTATGTTATGTAAGATAGCCGTAAAAGATGATATATCTGTCGCTTTAAGAAGTTAACAGGATTGAAAAGCTACTGGTAGGTGGTATTTCTGTTGATACAGAAGAAATCTGTTTACCCTGAAAAATAACATCCCAAGATCCTCTGAGGAAATAGACTTTGATTTTCATATTTTGCATGGGAGGAATATCGATGAGCCATATAGTAGAAGCAAAAAGGCTGAACAAAAAAGTAGCATTAGGGACAGACAATGAACTTCATATTTTGAAGGATATCAACCTGGATATAGAAAAAGGTGAATTCGTATCGGTAATGGGACCATCCGGAAGCGGCAAATCCACATTGCTTTATAATATAAGTGGAATGGATCGAATGTCTTCCGGTAGTGTATCATTTAACGGCAGTGAAATCGGCAGCATGAAGGAAGAGAAACTGGCACAGCTTCGTTTAAAAAAAATGGGATTTATCTTTCAAGATAGTAATCTATTAAAAAATCTATCATTGATTGACAATGTGATGTTTCCTGCTCTTGTATCAAAAGAGGCTGATAAAAATGCAGTTTATCAAAAAGCAAAAAAGCTGATGAAAATGACAGGAATTGAAAAGCTAGCTGATAATCAAATCACTCAAGGATCAGGCGGACAGCTGCAGAGAGTTGCGATCTGCAGAGAATTGATCAATGATCCGGATATCTTATTTGGAGACGAACCAACCGGAGCATTAGATTCCAAATCCTCCGCTGACATTATGGCCATTCTAGCAGAAATTAATAGGAAA
>DASQMK010000574.1:0-8594 GCA_035645575.1 Metabacillus sp. | reverse complement strand
CCTGTTGGTTCGTCAGCAAAAATAATACTAGGCTGGTGAATAAATGCCCGTGCAGCAGAGGTCCTTTGTTTTTGCCCGCCGGAGATTTCATTAGGATACTTGTTTTGTAGCTCATAAATGCCAAGTTGTGTAGCTAAAGCTTCAAATTTTTCATCCGCTACTTTTTTAGGTGTTTTCGTAATGGATAGAGGTAATAGAATGTTTTCTTTTACAGTTAAAGTATCTAATAAATTGTATTCCTGAAAAATAAATCCAAGGTGGTGCTTCCGAAATTGTGCTAATTGCTTCTCCTTCATCTTTGTCATTTCTTTTCCTTGGATTAAGATATTGCCGTCGCTAACACGATCGATAGAGGAAAGAACGTTAAGCAAGGTTGTTTTTCCAGATCCTGAAGCCCCCATGATGCTAACAAACTCTCCTTCTTCAATACTGATATCAATCCCCTTTAATACTTCTTGCTTATTAAATTTATTGCCAAAGCTTTTATGAATTTTCGTGGCTTCTAATACTTTCATTGTGAAAACTCCTTATCAGAAATTTGATAGTTTCATTATAAAAAGGGAGAGAGATCTTTTCCTTCGATTAAGCTAACAAAATAAAAAAGCATGTGACAATGTTGTCACATGCCCATAACATTTACAAACTCATTCCTTTTTGAAAAGGTCAGTGTAAAGGTTGTCCCAACATGTAATGTCGATTCTACCTCTATATGGATTTGTAACGGTTGAGCCACCTTTTGAGCTAAGTATAAGCCCATGCCTGTGGAGGATTGATCTGAATGATTGGTTGTGGAAGTGAAGCCTTTGTCAAAAATTCGAGGAAGATCTTTTGGATCAATCCCTCGACCTGCATCGGTTATTTGTATAATGGGTTGATCGTTTACAAGAAAGCTTTTCACAATTATATCAGAAGCCTTGCTATACTTTACGGCATTTGTTAAAAGCTGTCTTAGTATAAAGGCGAGCCACTTTGGATCTGTTAACACTTCCGTTATGTTTAATTGCAGATCAAAACCTATCCCTTTTTGTATACACCATGATTGTAAAGTTTTGATTTCATCAAACAGCAACTGTTCTATATCTGTTTTTTCAATATGTAAATCATTTTCAATAAAGCTTATTCTTTTTTGATGAAGCATTTGATCTAGAAGTAGATGAATTCGCAACCATTCATACGTTAAATCCGACTTCAGTGTTTGATCCTCAATTCGCTCAAGCATTAGGTGCATAGCTGTTAAAGGAGTTTTTACTTCATGAATCCATGAGAGGAGCTCATCCTTTTCCTGCTCAAGAATTGTTTTGTTTTGAGAGGCTAATTGCTTTAACATTTCTGTTTGTTCTGTACTGCTTGTAGCTATAATCTCCTCAAATGGACTTTCTGGATGGCTTAAATCAGTTGAATCAAAATTATTGTCTCGTTCTTTTAGCATTTTATAAAATTTCGTTTCCTTGTTGTATCGAAAAATAAGGAAGATCATAAAAAGCAACATGAATATAAAAACGATATAAAGAATTGGTTTAAGTGCTAGTAACGGATCCAGGTAGGCAACAAAAACGATGAGAAGCTTCATACTTAATATGAACAAGATCCAGCTAAGTCTTTCTAATAAAAACTCTTTAATCATACACGGCCTCTTCAATCGCACGATATCCTTGGCCTACTTTTGTTTCAATAAACTTACCTAATCCGATCTCATCTAGCCTTTTTCTAAGCCGATTCACATTAACGGTTAGCGTATTATCACTTACAAATCGTTTATCATCCCATAAACTGTTTATGATGTGTTCACGACTGACAATATTGTTTTTATGCTGAATGAGTAGCTTCAAAATAAACATTTCATTTTTGGTCAATTCAATTGTTCCTGAATTATTAAATACTGTATTTTTCTCAAAATCAACTGTTGCATCACACCACGTTCTAACATTTGGTTGCTCTGTATTGTAGTCATACACACGACGTAAAATCGCCTGAATTTTGGCGATTAGGACATCAAAGTGAAAAGGTTTTTGAACAAAATCATCTGCACCTAGCTGCATTGACATCACCATATCAGTTGGATGATCTCGTGATGATAAAAAGATAATAGGAACCTTTGAAACATTTCGGATCATTCGACACCAATGAAATCCGTCGAACTTAGGCAACTGAATATCAATGATGACAAGATCAGGATTTTTCTCGGTGAATTCCTGCATGACCTTATTAAAATCGCTGATTCCGTCCACATCATATGACCACCCAGCTAAACGCTCTTTAATCTCATTAAATAATGATCGATCATCCTCAATCAACAATAGTTTAAACACTAATTTCACCACACTGACATAAATTTATTTGCTAGTTAAAGTTTATAGCAAAAAATCCCTTTTTTCTATCATTATTATATTGTGTAGTGGTTTTACTATATTCTCATTATGGATTAATAATGGTAGATAAGAGCATACAGGTTGTGAAGAACAAGTCTGTTTTATTAAAAGTGTAAGTACTTTATAGAGGTAATGAAGGACAAATCCGTTTGCAAACCAGAGAGAAAAGGTCTTCATAAGGTTGATGAAGGACAAAATCGTCTGCAATCCAAAGCAAAAAGTCCTTCATAAAAATGATGAAGGACAATATTCACGAGAAAGGTACTTAATGTCACCCGCCTCAAACAAGATTAAATCTCAATATCTACCCCAATACTATCAAGTCTACCAGATTCACGAATAAACGCGGCAACTGCTTGATGGTCTTCGTTTGCTGTATAGGCATCTAATGCAGCTTGATCTTCGAAACGAACCATTAAAATCACTTGATATTCCTTACTTTTCTCAGCTAGATTTAGTCCTGCTTGGATCTCAACAATCCCAGTTAATACGTTTTCTAAAGCTTTAAAGCGTTTGATTACTTCCTGAAGCTGTTCTTGAGTTGTTGTTTCACTAAATTTTAATAGAACCGTACGTTGAATCATGTTTTTCTCTCCATTCTATTGAGCTTGTCCTATTACATTTTACAGACTTATAAGTGGTATAGCAATGATACGAAACCTAGTATATGTTCATCATTTTTAGTAATCTAGGTATTCTACCGTTGCTATTAAAACCTCACTTCATATATTGACATTAAATATATGGAGGTGCATGAGATGTTTGGTTACTCGATGGTTCAAATGGTTCGGACACATGCTGATAAGATGGACCGTCCGCTAAGGGAAAAGATCCTAAACCTTTATCAGCCATTTAAATATACACCTTGTATTTTTCACAATGCCATAGAAAAAAGGATTAAAAAGACGAAGAAGGTACCGGTTATTATTGAATTTGAACGGGGTTTTTATGATAAGGGCTGTGAGGAAATGAAAGAAACTATTCAAAAATGCTCTAAAAGTAGAGTAAGACAATATTTCCCTAGGGTATCTTGCAGTAGTGTCGATCTTACTCCTAATACATTAGAGAAATTACTCACAACTTGTCATTGTATTAAAAGAGTCCACTTTAATAGTGAAGTTCATGCTCTATTAGATGTGGCAGTAGAATCGGCAAATGCAAATAATGTTGTGCGAAATAATACTGTATTAACAGGTCAAGGTACCAAAATTGCCATTATTGACACAGGGGTCTATCCACATAAGGATCTTGAAGAAAGAATTACCGACTTTGTAGATTTTATTAATGGTCGTACAGATCCGTATGATGACAATGGTCATGGCACGCATTGTGCAGGTGCTGCAGCAGGAAATGGAGCTGCTTCATCGCAAAGATATAAGGGGTCAGCTCCTGAAGCAAATATTGTTGGCGTGAAAGTGTTAAATAACATGGGTGCAGGCTCTCTCGAATCGATTATGCAAGGGGTTGAATGGTGTATTCGCTACAATGAAGAAAACCCTACGGAAAAAATCGATATCATTAGCATGTCTTTAGGTGCCACACCTCAGCCTTATGATCATGAGAATAGAGATCCAATGGTCCAAATGGTTGAAGCAGCATGGGAAGCAGGAATTGTTGTTTGTGTGGCAGCTGGCAATGAAGGTCCAGAAAGCCGTACGATTGCTAGTCCTGGAATAAGTGATCTAATTATCACAGTTGGCGCCTTAGATGATCGAAACACACCAGAAACAAGAACTGATGATGTGATTGCTAGTTTTTCAAGTAGAGGTCCAACTATTTATGGTGTTATAAAGCCCGATATTGTGGCTCCAGGTGTGAATATAGTGTCCTTACGATCACCTAATTCTTATTTAGATAAATATCAAAAGTCAAATAGAGTAGGAAATGCTTATTTTTCAATGTCAGGAACATCAATGGCAACACCACTTTGTGCGGGTGTGGTTGCTTTAATGCTCCAGCATAATCCAGCCTTACAGCCATCAGAAATTAAACAATTATTAAAAGACGGAGCAGATGTTTGGAAAGGAAGAGATCCAAATATATATGGAGCAGGGTATATTAATGCAGAAAGGTCTATTCCTACAACATAAAGATATTTCCTAAGAAATGAAAAGGGCAGTCCGCCGTATTAGAAGGGACTGCCTTTGTTATCTTTGAAGGAATTATAAATTGCATTAATTGTGGGTGGCTAAGGGCTTCGACATCAAGCTCCAGCACCTAGTCTCAAATCGCACAGACGTGCAAGTGCCGTTACAGCGGTAGGACGTCGCGTAAGTAACTGCTTCTAGGGTCTAGTCAATTTAAAATTGAAGCAAAGAACGTCTTCTATTCATTTGTGACTTATGCTTGTCGGGGCTGTTCAAGGCGCTTGCGCTTTTGTTATTTCTATTTTTTCAGTAATAAATAAACAAAATAAGGAGCGCCAATTAAAGCAACCATAATCCCTGCTGGCAACCCGTCTGGCTCAACTAAATTACGGCCAATTGTATCGGCAAGCAATAGTAGAAACCCGCCAACCAGAATCGCAATAGGGATAAATAATTGATTTCTTGGCCCAACTAAAGCTCTGGCAATATGAGGAGCCATCAAGCCAATAAAAGAAATACCGCCAGTTACAGATACAGCAGAGGCTGCTAGTGCAACAGCAGTTAATAGTAAAACAATACGTTCTTTTTCAATAGATAGACCAACGCCGATCGACACTGGTTCACTAAGACCAAGAATATTTAAACGATTTGCTTTGTAAAGAGTAAATGGAATTAGGATTAATAGCCAAGGAAGAAGGGCAAAAATAAATGGCCAATCAGTCCCCCATATATTTCCTGCCAGCCATTTAGCAATAAAATCAACCTTAACTCGGTCAGCAGATGAGATGAGAACAATCATAAGTCCTGATAGAGCAAGGGAAAACCCTACCCCGATTAAAACTAATCTGATCGGTTGTAATCCTACTTTTCGATCATAAGAAAAAACATAGATTAAGATGGCTGTAATTAGTGCCCCTAGAAATGCAACGATAGGTAGCATATAGATAAATGAGCCTGAATCAATTGGAAAAAACAAATAAAATAACGCAATAGCTGCCCCAGCACCAGAGTTTATCCCGATAATACCTGGTTCAGCTAATTCATTCCTCGTAATGCCTTGAAGGATTGCCCCAGATAAAGCAAGAGCCATCCCAGCTAATAGCGTAATAATAATGCGAGGCAAACGAATAGAAAACAAGATGAATTCATCCTTAAATGTTCCATGGCCGAGCAGAGTAGGAATAATTCGATCATACGAGACTGAAGAAGTGCCAAGCCCTAATCCAATCACAATCGTTAGGAAAATAAGTCCAATAAAAAAGATAATAAACATGCGTTGCTTTTTGACTAATGCTGATTGAATCATGAGAATGCTTTGCCTCCTTTCTTGACAATAACTAAGAAGAAGGGAATACCCATAACAGCTACAATCGCTACAACTGGTGTTTCAAATGGAGCGTTAATCGTTCGACCGAGGGTATCGGCAAGAAGCATAAAGGCTGCACCAACGATTGCTGACATTGGAATAATAAAACGATAATCAGTTCCAACAATTGCCCTTGCTATGTGCGGAATCATGAGACCTATAAAGGCCATATTTCCAACAAGTGCTACTGAAGCACCTGCAAGTAAGATGATTACAATAAAAAGAATCACTTTAATTTGAAGTGTTTTTTGACCAAGTCCAACGGCAACTTCTTCACTTAAACTAAGAATCGTTAATTGTTTTGAGAAAAATAAAGTAATCATGATCCCTATGATAATGACAGGGATGATAATTTGCAGCTGGCTCCATGATGTACCAACTAATCCTCCAGATGTCCACATGGAAACATCTTTAGAGACTTTAGAATAAAGACCAATTCCTTCGGCGATTGCATAAAGAAATGCTGAGATAGCAGAACCAGCTAATACGATACGAATAGGGGAGAAGCCGCCTTTTTTCATTGCTCCTATTCCAAATACTAATAAAGCCCCAACTGCAGCCCCAATAAAGCAGGAAACCATAACCCAAAAATAGTTAGCTGATGGTAGGAATGCAATCATGATTGCAAGAGCGGCATTAGCGCCTGCGGTCAATCCAAGTAACCCGGGGTCTGCAAGTGGATTCCTTGTCATCCCTTGCATAATAGCCCCAGAAGTTGCGAGGGCTGCACCAACAACTATAGCAGCGAGCTCACGAGGTAATCGAATCTCTCTAATAATTGTAATTTCATCATTTGTTACTTTTGACATAAGAGACAGCCATACATCTTTAATTGAAATATCAGCAGCTCCAAAAATCATAGAAACGATAAACATACAAATAAATACAAGGATCGCTGAAAAGAATTTAAATAAAAATGGAACAAATAATTGAGTATCTTTTTTCATTTCTCTCATCTTTTCTTTAAAAATTTTAAAAGGGAGGGTAACGTTTACATAACGATAGAAAATTCAATAAAATACTTTATCAAAAAATAGAGAGGAATTCTTTTTAAAGAATTCCCCTTAACCTTGACATCCAGCTTCGAAGCACAGGACGTGCAAGTGCAGTCATTGCAACAGGATGTTGCGGTTTTAGACTGTCAGCGCCTAGCCCCTCGAGGAGCTTACGCTTATGGTTTTATTACTCACCTAAAAATGATTCTTTAAAGAAGGCCAATTGCTTTTCTAGTGTAATTGGATCACTGAAAGAAGCTCCATTTCCTTCCATTTCAAATACACGGTTATTTTTAACAGCCGGAATGTTTTTATAGGTGTCAGTTTCTTGGAAAGAGGTGTCTGCATCTGAGTATTTACTTAAAACGATGTAATCACCAGCGTATTCCGGAAGAACCTCTGCTGAGAGTGTATAGTAGCCTGATTCTAATGCAACTTCTTTCACTTTTTTAGGCATTTTTAAGCCCATTCCTTGGTAAAGGATTTCTGTTCCTCTTGCCCAGTTATCACCGAATACATATAAATCTTTTCCATAGCTTTCGATAACAGATACTGTTGCGTCTTCACCGATTTTTGCTTTAATTTCTTCACCAGTTGCTTCTACACGAGATTTGAAATCTTCTACCCATGCTCTAGCTTCTTCTTCTTTGTTTAGAAGCTTACCAATTTCAATATGCTGTGTTAGGTAATCTACTTTACCCCATGTATAAGTTACAGTCGGAGCAATTTCACTTAATTTATCGACGTTTTTAATAGTTGAAAGTCCAATAATTAAATCTGGCTCTAATTCAATAATTTTTTCTAAACTTTCATCTGTTACTTCTACGGCATCTTTTAATTCTTCTTTAAGAGCTGGGCTATTTAATGACCATGATTCAGCACCAACTACATTTACACCTAAATCAAGAACATTACCAGCAAAACCAGAAAGTAGAACAACACGTTGTGGATCTGCAGGGACTTCAACTGGTCCATTTTCAGACTCGTAAGTAATTGTTTCTGGCTTTTTATCTTCAGGAGGGGTACTTCCGCTTCCTTCATTTTCTGACGTAGATTCATTGTTACCGCAAGCACTAATAACTAGCAACAGCAGCAGTGTGAATGGAATTAATAGTTTCTTCATTGTCTTCTTCTCCCTTGAGTAAATTATATGTGATGCACATTGGCTTGTTTGTACGGGGATCCGTTCCAATTTCAGCGTCGATATGAAAAACTTTCTTTAGTACTTCATGTGTGATAACTTCTTCACAATCTCCAGCTTTTATAACCTGACCATCTTTTAATGCAATGATATAGTCAGCAAAGCGGGCAGCTTGATTTAAATCATGCAATACCATGACGATAGTGCGCTCTTGTTCTTTGTTAAGCTTTTGAAGAAGTTCTAGTACTTCAAGTTGATGGGCCATATCTAAATAGGTTGTTGGCTCATCCAAAAAGATGATATCTGTTTCCTGGGCAAGGGCCATCGCGATCCAAACTCTTTGGCGTTGACCTCCTGATAGAGCATCAACTGGTCGAAATTTAAAGTCCTTTGTGCCCGTTACTTCAAGTGCCCAGTCAATCACTTCATAGTCTTTTTTTGTAAGACGTCCGAAGCCTTTTTGATAAGGGAAGCGTCCATAAGAAACTAGTTCGCCTACGGTTAACCCACTTGCACTTTCCGGTGTTTGGGGAAGGATTGCCATTTTCTTAGCGAGGATTTTCGTGTTTTCCTTGGAAATATCTCCACCATCTAGAATGACATTTCCTGATTGATGCGGAATGATCCGGGTAATGG
>DASQMK010000573.1:0-2907 GCA_035645575.1 Metabacillus sp. | reverse complement strand
TGGCTGCGATTTTTGTTCGGCCTGTTTTTCTGGGACCACCGTTTAGTACTAAAATATTCATTTCCTCTTTCTCCTTTTTAATTATTTTCTATAAATCCATTTTTTACTGCATAAATGGCGGCTTGTGTCCGATCGGATAATTGTAGTTTAGATAAAATATTTGAAATATGTGTTTTTACTGTTTTTTCTGTGATAAATAATGCACTGGCTATCTCTTTATTGCTTTTCCCTTTTGCCAGCTCGTTTAAAACTTCCTTTTCTCGTTTCGTCAATTCATCTATTTTTGTTTGGTTCTGGTTTGTTGGTTTGGATAAATGATCCATTACATGTAACGTAACTTTTGGATGTAGCTTACTCTGTCCTTTTAACACATCTCTAATTGTTTGAACAAGATCATCAGGCTCAATATCTTTTAGTTGATATCCAGAAGCACCAGCTCGCAACGCAGGAATAACATGATCTTGATCTGCATAACTCGTTAGAATAATGATTTTTACGTCTGTGTTTGTTTCTCTGATTGCCTTTGTTGCCATTGCTCCATCCATTTCAGGCATGGATAAATCCATTAAAACGACATCTGGATTTAATTGTGAGACTAGCTTTACAGCTTCCTTTCCATTAGCAGCTTCCCCAATTATTTCAATATCCTTTTGTGTTTTTAGAAAAAAAAGTAACCCTCTGCGCACAACATGATGATCGTCTGCGATTAGCACCTTAATTTTGGACATCTAGTTCCCCCCCTTTTTTAATGGAATTGTTATGTCAATCCTTGTTCCTTTACCTGGAGTACTTTTTAGTTTAAATTCCCCATCCAAACGTACAACTCGTTCTTTCATTCCTCTTAACCCTAAAGAAGGAATGGCTACACTTTCATCATAATGAAACCCTCTTCCATGATCCTCTATTATCATTTTCACAAATAAATCAGTCTTAGAAAGGGAAACATTTACCTCTGTGGTTTCTGCATGTTTTTTGCAATTATTAAGAGCCTCTTGAGCAATTCGCCACAGCTCTTCTTCAATATAATTAGGTAATGTACAAATACCTTCAATATCACAGGATATGTTTAGACCAAGAACATTCGCATAATGAATAAGGGCTATTGTAATACCATCTTCTAATCCTTGTGGTCGAAGCTGCCAAATCAGCCCCTTCATTTCGTTCAAAGCCTCCTGTGATAATTCCTGCATATACGTTAACATTTCTTTTACTTCTATCTGATCAGTCATTTCCTTTGTCCCTCTAGCTGTCAACATAATGGAAAACAATAACTGATTGACTGAATCATGCAAATCTTGTGCAAGTCTATTTCTTTCTTTAACTAAAGCATGCATTCTTTCCTTTTCAACTAATTGGATTCGTTTGATAGCTGTTCCAATTTGGAATGCAACCGATTCCAATAAGGCAAGCTCTTCTTCTGTAAATTGTTTTTTATTCGGTGAAGCAACATTCAGCAGTCCGAACTTTTCCTTACCTGCACGTAAAGGTACTGTCGCATGATGGGTAATTCCGCCCGTCTCTCCCCAATTCTGTTCAATTGCTTCATCAATTCGCTTGCAGGAAATAATATTGATCGCTTTTTTTAGGCGACCATCCTGATAACGGTCAATACACCAACAACCGCCCTCACACATAGGCATCTTGTTCTTCCATGTTAACCCTGAAGGCAAATCATAATCAGCTGCTAATTTGTAATGCCCTTTTTCATCAATCAAAAAAATCCACCCTGTTGAAAGATCTGTTACATGCAATAACTCTTTTAACACTTCATTCAACATATCTTTTATATCTGTAGCTTCATTTAATTTTTCTGCAATTGTTTTTAGTGTATTAAGCTCATGTATTCGATTATCTTTTCCAGTCATTGACTCGGCTCCCTATTTTTCTTATTACTATTATATCAACAACTCTTTCCTCGCGAACTTCTCTTTCTGACTGAATTTTTCTTACGACCTTTGGAGTACTTTAGAAAAGCGCAAGGCGCTAAGCATTCGGCGACAAGCATAAGGCGAGTAAGAATAGAAGGTGCTCTTTACCTTCAATTCCTACTTGACTTATAACCTCGAGCCGATGGCGCCTGGAGCTAGACACTCAAACTAAGTACAAATTTTTATACTTTCTTACCTGTTAAGAAAAGCGCAAGCTCCTTGGTCAGCCTAGGGCAAATAAGACGCAAATGAATAGAAGACGTTCTTTGTCTTCAATTCATTTGTGGCTAGACCCTAGAGGCTGTCTAAAAATCGCGACGTCCTGTTGCAACGATTGCACTTCCTGTGCTTCGGAGCTGGATGTCAAAGTACCATCCACGATTCTTAAAATTATTAATTTCAGAGGCAAAAAAAATAGCCTTAGGCTATTTAATCATTTAACACTGGCAGACCATAAGGACATTTCCATCTGGGTCTTGAAAATTAAACCAATGATCATGTTCAATTTCAGTAATGATGTTCACATCTTTGTTCTTAAGATAATTGTATGCCTCTTTAATATCCTTAGTATTAAAATGGCATGCCGGGGTTTTATAAATGGCTTCTTTAGAAAAAATTTTACTATCAAGGACGATATCTGTTCCGTTTGTCATTGGCAATACATAAAGATGGTTAAATAAAATTTCATTCTCCCTTGGAAAATCAAATACATGACAATACCAATTTTTTGCTTTTTCAATATTAGAAACGGGGATAAAAATGGTACCTATTTGATGTTGAATAGGGTTCATACTATTTATCTCTCCTTTAAAAAAAGCGGACATTATGTGATGTCCGCTTTTATAAGAAATTTTAGTTTGTTAATGCTACAATTAATTCATTTACCTTATCCATTACTCCAGCTTCTAATGCTGCTAATTCTTTTTCACTTTGTTCAAGTGTTTCACCTTTCACTCCAAAATAGAACTTAGCTTTTGGT
>DASQMK010000572.1:0-1826 GCA_035645575.1 Metabacillus sp. | reverse complement strand
AAATTTAAGGATATATCCTAAGTTATATAAAATAAAGTGAATAAAGAAAAAGTGACAAGTCCAGAGAGAAATTCTCTTTGGGCTTTTTCTGTTAAAATTGGATAAGTCTAATTTCACATATAAAGGATATGACTTATGACATGTTGACGAAAAATGGATGCTGATTAACAATAAACCAATATACAATCAAGAGATTAACAGCTTCGAAGGTGGGACAAGACTTGGGAAGAATGGAAAAAAGAAAAGAAAAAAGATCATTTAAAAGAACTTTTTCTAATCGTTTGATAATCAAAATACTGGCATTTCTCTTTTTTATAGCAATCTGTGGTATCTTCATCCTGAATGTATTTATTTGGACAAGTGATGTGAGCAAATTAGAAAAACCTGCTCCTCAGCCAACGGTTATTTATGATCAACATGGAAATATAGCTAGTAAACTCTCTAATTCTAGTATTGAAGGTGTCATATTAGATGAGATACCGGAAGATGTGGTTCATGCAGTAATCGCCACTGAAGATCAACGTTTTTATCATCATCATGGAGTGAACTATTTTTCTATATTGAAAGCGAGTGTTACCAATCTGTTTCGTGGGGAAATCGTAGCTGGAGGAAGTACGATTACTCAACAGCTAGCGAAAAATGTATTTTTATCTCATGAAAGAACCTATACAAGAAAGATAAAGGAATTCATTCTAACGAAAAAGATTGAGCGTACCTATTCAAAAGATGAAATTATGGAACGGTACTTAAACCAAATTTATTTTGGAGAAGGAGCTTGGGGGATTCAAAGAGCAGCACAAACCTATTTTGGAAAAGACGCTGGACAATTAACATTAGGTGAATCAGCTATGCTTGCTGGACTAATCAAAGCGCCTTCAACATTATCTCCTATAAAAAATATTGATCAATCAATCCAGCGAAGAAATATTGTTTTATCACTGATGAAAAAAGAAGGATACATCACTGAAGACGAAATGAAAAATGCAAAAGCACAGCAAATTGTTTTAGATAAAAGAGAGGTTAAGGACGAATATAAGGGGAAATATCCTTATTATGTCGATTATTTAATCGAGGAAGCAATAAGAAAATACGATGTCACTGAAAATGAGATATTATCTGGTGGCCTTCATATTTACACAGAATTAAATCCTGTTATTCAGAAGGCTGCTGAAAAAGTATACAAAACGCAAACATTATTTCCAGAGAGCCAGCCTGATCAGATCATTCAAAGTGGTGGAGTGTTTCTTCATCCTTCCACAGGGGGAATTCAGGCATTAGTTGGGGGTAGAAGCGACCATACATTCCGTGGGTTTAACCATGCAAGCCAATTGGTCCGTCAACCAGGCTCAACAATGAAGCCTTTAGCGGTCTACACACCAGCTTTAGAGCAAGGCTATGAACCATTTGATCTATTAATAGATCAACCTATTACATTTGAAGGTGGATATCAGCCTAAAAATTATGATCATCAATATCGCGGCCAAACGACCATGTTTGATGCAGTTATTCATTCTTATAATGTGCCAGCCGTATGGCTATTAAATGAAATAGGGCTAGAGAAAGGGATACAAGCTGTAGAAAGGTTCAGTATTCCATTGGAAAAAGAAGACCATAGTTTATCCCTTGCTCTTGGTGGAATGTCAAAAGGAACATCACCTTTATTAATGGCTCAGGCATTTTCTGCTTTCCCAAACGATGGTGTAATGGTTGAAGCCCATTCAATTCAAAAAATAGAAGACACTAACGGAGATGTCATTGCCGAGTGGCAAAGTAAAGCAACTCGAGTGACAGAATCTGAAGTTGCCCAAAAAATCACTTATTTATTA
>DASQMK010000571.1:0-7328 GCA_035645575.1 Metabacillus sp. | reverse complement strand
CATGCACAAGAAATTGACTTTAATGATATTCGCACAACACTTCAGGCATTGATGGCTCTTCATGATAATTGTAATTCGCTCCACACAAATGCTTACGATGAAGCCATTACAACGCCAACAGAGGAATCTGTTCGCCGCGCGATGGCGATTCAGATGATTATTACTAAAGAGCACGGATTAACGAAAAATGAAAACCCTCTTCAAGGTTCGTTTATTATAGAAGAATTAACAGATTTAGTAGAGGAAGCGGTCTTGCGGGAATTCGACCGAATTAATGAACGCGGCGGCGTACTTGGAGCAATGGAAACCCAGTATCAACGCGGAAAAATCCAGGATGAATCCATGTACTATGAAATGAAAAAGCACACCGGAGAGCTTCCGATTATTGGAGTCAACACCTACTTAAACCCTAATCCTCCAACTGAGGAAATGATGGATTCAATGGAGCTTGCTCGTGCATCCAAAGAGGAAAAAGAAACTCAAATTCAAAACCTCCAAGCATTCCAACAAGCGCATGAACATGAAGTAAGTGAAGCGTTAGAAAAATTAAAACATACAGCAATTCACAACGGAAATATCTTTGCCGAACTAATGGAAACAGTAAAAGTCGCAAGCCTCGGACAAATCACACAAGCCTTATACGAAGTAGGCGGACAATATAGACGAAATATGTAAATGCAAATAAAAGAGAAACCGGTCAGTATCGGTTTCTTTTCTAGTTGCTTAGGAAATTATAAAATGCTTGAACTGTGGATAACTACTTCGACATCCAGCGCCTAGCCCCTCGAGGTCATAAGCTAATATAGAATTGAAGGCAAAGGACGCCTTCTATTCTAAATCATCTTATTTGCCCTAGGCTGACCAAGGCGCTTGCGCTTTTGTTCTTATAAATCTTAGAAGAAAAAAATTATGCGATGTCGAATGTTTTATAGTGATACTTCTTTTTATATCAATTAACATTGTATTATTTATACTAAAGTCTCTCTTCTAATGGCTGTTTTCGTAAAGATTGTTCCTATTGAATACTAATTTTAAAAATGTTAGTGGAATGGAGCGGAAGACACTTGACTCCTGCGGGAGGTAGAGGAAAGGCCAAGACCTTAGCAGGTGAAGCCGAGGAGGCTTGGCTTCCTCCCCGTGGAAAGCAGGTGTCTGGAGCGCAATGGAACGAACTGTTCTCACGTTACCGGCCTTATAAACAATAAAGTATGCGAAATCAGCCTTTCTAATAGACTGTTGTTTTTAACGCGTTTTAAAACAAAAGCTCTTTAGATTGATTGTAGCGGAAAGTGAGTATCCTGGAGCTGCAATCAACCAGCACAGTACAAATTATTTTAGAAATAAAATTAACGAAGATAGTTAAGTATAAAACAACCAAATTTTTAAATGTAAAGGTGGCATAAAGCGCTAGAAATTGTTTATAATGAATGGTATGATTTGTTAGGTTTATTTTGTACATAGATTTTTATTTTAAAATGGCTTCTTATCCTATAGTAAAAGGAATAAGAGATTAGCCCATAGATATTGATGACCTTGAAAGGGAGTGCCGGAACTTGAGTCTAAAACAATTAACTGACGAGCAAATAAAAGAAATGGCAATGGTTGAAGTAGCATATGAGCTATTTGAAGAAAGCAAAAAACCTTATGTATTCAGTGAATTAGTAGAAGAAATAAGAGGTCTACTAGGATTAACTCAACAACAAGTCGAGGATAAAATCGCCCAATTCTATACAGATATTAACATTGATGGACGTTTTATTTGTGTAGGAGAAAATATGTGGGGACTACGTACATGGTACCCATATGAGCAAATCGAAGAAGAAATTGTCCCAGTCGCTAAGCCGAAGAAGAAGAAGGCTAAGAAAACTGATGATGATGAAGATCTAGATGATGTATACGATGAGCTTGAAGATGATCTAGATTATGATGTTCTAGATGACTTCGATGACACAGAAGATGAAGAAGAAGATGAAGATGAAGATTTCGATGATTTAGATGATACAGATGAAGATCTAGATGATGACGATCTCATTGATGATGATGATGAGGACTATGATCTAGATGATGAAGAAGAAGACGAAGATTTTGATGACTTGGATGAAGAAGAAAAATAAAAAGAATTCGTCTTGACTTTCTTTTTCTAACTAGGTAGAATCTATTTTGGGCTCTTAAAAAGCAATTGTTTTATCAATTACACAATTACAGCTCCCTTTCAAATGTTTTGGAAGGGAGCTTTCTTATTTTATACTTTAAGAATGTTTAACTTTATTAAAGGTTTAAAGTATAAGAAAAGACATCGACTTCCGCCATTCTTGGCGGTAAGTCGTGTTTTTCTAATATTAAAGCTTCTATTTGGTAGATGTGATTTGGGACAGGCTTTTTATCAGATGAACTCCAAATTGTATCCACTTTTATGTTATTAAATGATTTCTTTATCTTTTGCACAAAATAAAAACATACAAGCTTCTGAGGGGGAAGACCATGACAAAGTATATTTTTGTAACAGGTGGCGTTGTGTCATCTCTAGGAAAAGGGATCACCGCTGCATCATTAGGAAGATTATTAAAAAACCGTGGCATGAGTGTAACGATTCAAAAATTTGATCCTTACATAAATGTTGACCCAGGGACAATGAGTCCTTACCAACATGGGGAAGTGTTTGTTACAGGTGACGGCGCTGAGACTGACTTAGACTTAGGCCACTATGAGCGTTTTATTGATGTAAACTTAACTAAGTTCAATAACGTGACAACAGGAAGAATTTATTCAACTGTATTAAAGAAAGAACGTCGTGGAGATTATCTTGGAGGAACTGTTCAAGTTATTCCACACATTACAAATGAAATTAAAGAGCGTGTTTTCCGTGCAGGAAAAGAAACGGGCGCAGATGTTGTTATCACTGAGATTGGTGGGACAGTTGGTGATATTGAGTCACTTCCATTCCTTGAAGCGATTCGCCAAATTAAGAGTGATATCGGTCGTGATAATGTGATGTACATTCACTGTACGCTTGTACCATATATCAAAGCTGCTGGTGAAATGAAAACAAAACCGACACAACATAGTGTAAAAGAATTACGCAGCTTAGGAATTCAGCCAAATATCATTGTTGTTCGTACAGAAATGCCAATTTCTCAAGACATGAAGGACAAAATCGCATTATTCTGTGACATCGATACAAATGCGGTTATTGAATGTCGTGATGCGGAAACTCTTTACTCTATTCCATTGGATCTGCAAGAGCAAAACCTTGATACAATTGTTTGTAACCATTTAAAACTTAACTGTAATGAAGCAGATATGACAGAATGGAAAGAGCTTGTAAAGCGCGTAACAAATCTTTCTAAAACAACGAAAATTGGTCTTGTCGGAAAATATGTTGAACTACAGGATGCGTATATTTCTGTTGTTGAAGCATTACGTCATGCAGGTTATGCCTTTGATTCAGATATTGAGATCAAATGGGTAAATGCTGAAAAGTTAACAAAAGAAACGGTGACAGAAGAGCTTTCAGATGTTGATGGTATTTTAGTACCTGGCGGATTTGGTGATCGTGGAGTAGAAGGCAAAATCCTTGCTACAACATATGCGCGTGAAAATAAGGTACCATTCTTAGGTATTTGCCTAGGTATGCAAGTAGCATCAATTGAATATGCACGTAATGTTCTAGGCTTAGAAGGTGCAAACTCATCTGAAATAGATCCAGATACTAAATATCCTGTTATCGATCTTCTGCCAGAGCAAAAGGATATTGAAGAATTAGGTGGAACACTGCGTCTTGGTTTATCTCCAAGTAAGCTTCAAGAAGGGACTCGTGCATTTGAAGCATATCAAGATGAGGTGATCTATGAACGTCACCGTCACCGTTATGAATTCAATAACGAATACCGTCAAGCAATGGAAGATGCAGGATTTGTCTTCTCTGGAACAACTCCAGACGGACGATTAGTAGAAATCGTAGAGCTTAAAGACCACCCATGGTTTGTGGCTTCACAATTCCACCCAGAATTCACGTCTAGACCAACTAGACCACAACCATTATTCCGTGACTTCGTTCGCGCGTCACTAACAGCAGCAGAAAAGTTATAATATAAAGCAACAACTACCTTCACTCTTACTTTTTTAAAAGTGGTTTGAGGGTAGTTTTTTTATTTTTTCTAAAAGAAAATTGTTTTTATAGCAAAAAATGTGTAGGTTGATTGAAGCGGAAAGCGAGCATCCTGGAGCTGCAATCAACCATCACAAATACATATTATAAAGCCATAAATTTAAGGAATTTAGGTTCTTTGAACAAAAACAATGTAGGTCAATAGAAGAATAATATGCTAATATATCATTTCTGTAAGGGCTTAAAAGTGAATTGAATTATACGAAAATTCATAGTAATGTTAAAAGTAGCTAGAAAAAAACAAAGGTGATCACCAATAGAGGTATACGATGAATCTAACGATTAAAGATATTGCAAATATGGCTGGAGTTTCTCCAGGAACTGTATCAAAAATCATCAATAACTACAGTGGTATTAGTGAGAGCACAAGGAAAAAGGTCATGGATATCATCAATGAAACAGGCTATCAGCCAACCTTCTTTGCAAAAGCTCTAGCAACGAAAAAATCAAATCTAATAGGTCTCATCTATGCTGGAAAAGTGAATGTCGATTTCACCCATCCCTTTTTTAATGAAGTTGTCACATCCTTTAAAAAAGCGATTGGATTACTAGGCTATGACATTATCATGTTTTCGAATGAACAATTTTCAAAAAGTCATGAGAGTTATTTAGCAAGATGTCGCCATTTCAACGTTGATGGTTGTGTCATTATTGCAGGTGAGGAAATTGAGGATGCTATTTACGAGCTTGTAAGGGAAGGTGTCCCATGTTTAGGAATTGACCTAGAGTTACAAGGGCCTAAAGCAAGCTATGTAATGAGTGACAATGTGAATCTTGCCAGGAAAGTTGTTCAACACTTTTATGCACAAGGAATTCAGGATATTGGAATTATCGGAGGGAGAGAACATTTTCCTATTACCGAGCTTCGTGAAAAAGGCTTTAAAGAAGCCATGAATCAACTAGGTCTCAGCATTCATCCAGGCTGGTTGAAGTATGGTGACTTTAAAGAAGAAAGCGGCTATGATGCTATGAAGGAAATGCTAGAGGCATCTACATATCCACAAGCAGTTTTTGCAACTTCTGATTTAATGGCGTTCGGTGCAATTAAGGCGATTAAAGAAAAGGGATTAAAAGTTCCAGAAGATATCTCAGTCATTGGTTGTGATGATATAGATGCCTGCCGTTACAGTAGCCCGAATCTATCGACAGTTAGGCAAAATAAAGAGCAATTAGGAAAACTAGCAGCCCGTATGTTAAACGATTTAATTCATGGTAAAACAGATTTAAAACCTGTTTTTATTGACACTGAACTCATCATAAGGGAATCTAGTGAAAAATAAAGTTGGTCAGCTCATCATGGGCTGACCTTTTTTCGTCTTGAACCTTTGGCTACCTACAGTTCTTATGGATTAGATATATAGACATAATCATTCTCATGAAACATGATCATTTAGTTTCCTTTTATATTAATGAGTAAGTCTTTTTTCTTATTTCTAAGAAACTGATTATATATCTTGAAAAGCATCTTGTATATGATTTCTATTGTAAGAATACCTGGAATTAAAAAGTAGTGATTGTTATTGTTACAAACTAACTTTTATCTTCGTAACTTTTTCCTTTTTCTTATTATATAAAATGAAAGTGCTTTCAATCGGTGGGACATCTATCTTTTTGTAACAAATTAGAAGCTTTTATGATTATTTTTAAGGAGGTGGTGTTATGAGGGAAAGAGATGTTGATTGATCTTATTGGAGGATGCTCATGTATTACATCTTGTCAAACTTATATGTATAAAAATTTTATGAGGGAGGTAATATTTTGAAATTTAAAAGGATAATAATCTGTCTAGTGGTTATATCATTTTTTTCATCATCGTTCCTATTTGGGATAAATTCATTAGTACATGCAGCAGAAGTAGATTCTATACCAAATACAACAAGGAATTTTAAGGACTATGACAATAGTTATCTTTCAGTAACAGGTTATGCATCATCAGGAGTAAAAGACCGAAGCCATTACATTGATACTTCTTATTATCGTCAGGTTAAAACTGAGAGAGAGTTTTTGCAGGCTATTTTGGATGCTGAAAATGGTAGTGTGAAAGTAATTGAAGTGGCGAAAGATCTAAACCTAGGGTGGAAAGCATTAAATTTAAGTTCAGAAGAAGCCAAAAAATATCGGTTTATAAGAAATTATCGGGATCCTATGAACGGATTTACAAATCCGACGTTAGCTGCATCAGGTGTTTCTCAACTAGATATAAATAATGTCGATGGATTAACTATTTTTTCAAAAAAAGGGAAAACAATTAGAAGTGCTGAATTTAAATTACAAAGATCAACGAATGATATTGTTATAAGGAATCTAAATTTTGATGGATTGTGGCAATGGGATGACACTGGAAAACATAAGGAAGTAGGCTGGACATTTATTAAAATCAATGGGGCGAATAATGTTTGGATTGACCATTGTAAATTCACTATTGCAGCAGATGGATTAATTGATACAGAGAATGGTGGTTCAAATGTTACCATCTCTTGGTCTGAATTCGGATTACCAGCAAATGAAAATCCACCAGAAGATAGTGATATTTATCAATCGATTCAGTATATGGAAGGGAAATATGCTTCAAATGAGCTTAATTCCGATAGTGTATATTATAATATGCGCAAAGCCGGAGCGACCAAAGAGCAGATCATGGCATATGCAGCCTACCACAGCAAGGTGCATTTAAATGGTTCAGGAGATAAAGACTATGTGAATTATGTGAGTAGTAGTGGTACGGAGATAAAGGATGGCAATCAAAGAATCCGTTTAACCCTTGCCTATAACCGTTATACCAATATTGGGCAGAGAGTACCAATGATCCGTCAAGGTACTGGTCATATGTACAACTGTTACCTTGATAACTCAACTCACTATGATGTATTGGAAAATGTAAGTGCTATCGCTGAATACGGAACTGATACTCTATCACGAGCTCTTAATGCACGAAATGGAGCTTCTATTGCAGCGGATACCTGTGTATTCTTTGACATTAACGAGCCAATTACAGGTGCTGAAATTCAAGGTTTAGATACTCAAAACATGGATGAACAATGGGCTGAGCTCTTTCAAAGCGCTTATAACAGAAATTTGATTGTTAACTCCCACATAACAAATAAATATGGAACATATACAGGTAGCAGCTGGGACAATAATGGAGAAAATCTATTTAATA
>DASQMK010000570.1:0-2347 GCA_035645575.1 Metabacillus sp. | reverse complement strand
CGTGCATTTACTCGTTTTTTCTTTTCAGGTGCGACTGAATGTGAGATTGATAAACAAGGTCGTGTAAACATCGCCACACCATTACTGCAATATGCAAAACTAGAGAAAGAATGTGTTGTTATCGGCGTTTCAAATCGGATTGAGCTTTGGAGTAAGTCCATTTGGGAAAACTATGTTGCTGAACAGGAAGATTCTTTTGAGGAAATTGCGGAAAATATGATTGATTTTGATCTCTAATCTTCACTTTAGCAATAAAACAAATAAAAAAATGGACAAGCTAAAGGTAAGCCAATAATAGGGGATAGATAATAAAATTCTATATGTTTTGGCTTCTAAAAAGGAAACTGATTTGATGAGGTGGTACAACTTATGTTTAAACATACAACTGTGTTATTGAAAGAAACTGTAGAGGGCTTAAATATTAAAGAAGATGGCGTTTATGTTGATTGTACTCTAGGTGGAGCTGGCCATAGTAGTTACCTTCTCTCAAAGCTATCACAAAAAGGTCATTTATATGCATTTGATCAAGACGATTTAGCACTTGAAAATGCAAAGGACAAGCTCTCAGTATATGAAGGTCAAGTAACGTTTATCAAGAGTAACTTTCGGTATTTAACAGAAAAATTAGCTGAATTAGGAGTTGACAAGGTTGATGGAATCTTATTTGATCTAGGAGTTTCATCTCCACAGCTGGATACTCCTGAGCGTGGATTTAGCTATCATCATGATGCACTATTAGATATGAGAATGGATCAGCAATCAGATATATCGGCTTATGAGGTTGTTAACAGTTGGTCATATGAAGAATTAGTGAAAATCTTTTTTCGATATGGAGAAGAGAAATTCTCAAAACAAATTGCCAGAAAGATTGAGTCTCAAAGAGAGGTACAGCCGATCCGTACGACAGGGGAATTAGTTGAAATCATAAAAGACGCAATTCCAGCTCCTGCTAGAAGAAAAGGTGGACATCCTGCAAAACGGATTTTTCAAGCCATAAGAATTGCTGTTAATGACGAATTAAAAGTATTTGAAGAGGCGATAGCTCAATCCATTGAGTTGTTAAAGCCGCAAGGAAGAGTGAGTGTTATTACTTTTCATTCCCTTGAGGATCGAATTTGTAAAACCGCCTTTAAAGAAGCAGCTACACCACCTGAACTTCCAAGGAATATGCCTTTTATACCTGAAGGGTATGAACCTAAGGTGAAGCTTATTACAAGAAAACCTATTTTGCCAAGTGAGCAGGAGCTGGAAGAAAACAATCGAGCAAGATCAGCAAAGCTACGTATTGCTGAAAAAATATAAAAAAGTTGGTACTTAAAAACAAAGGAGGTTGCAAAAAATGAGTAATTTAGCAATGAAATTAGAACAACAACGTCAAGAACAGATCCAACACATGCCAAAACAGGAACCAATAATTATTAAAAGAAGAGCCACCATTACACCAGGAGAGAAATTTCTCATTTTAGTGTTTGTTGCTTTATTTGTTATTGGAGCAATAGCGATTGTGTCGAATTCGTATTCCGTTTATCAAGCGAATATTGAAATACAAGAAATTGAAGCGCAGATTGAGAAACAAACAAAGTTGAACAGTGACCTCCATGTTCAGGTAGAGGAATTAAGTACATATGACCGTATATGGGAAAAAGCAAAAGAGCTTGGGTTGACATTAGACCAAAATAACGTAAAGAGTGTACAAAATTAATTGGGATATAACAAAGAGGATGACTCTAGAGTCATCCTCTTCATTCTATCCTATCCAAATCATATTCCAAGGTGGTATGATACACCATAGGAGGTTTAGTATGAAATTGACGCAGAAAAACAAGAACATGAATAGAGGCGCTGCTTTTTTGGCGTTAATATTTGGTGTGCTATTTTTCACTGTTTTTATTCGTTTCTTTTATATTCAATCAACTGGATCAGTTCATGGACAAGCTCTTGCTGCTAGAGCGGAAGAGCTGTATGAAAGTCAACGAACGATTGAAGCAAAAAGAGGTTCAATCTTAGATCGAAAAGGTGAAGTAATCGCTGAAGATAAATCATCCTACAAACTTGTTGCCATTTTGGATGATAAAATTACGACTGATCCTGATAACCCTCAACATGTTGTTGATGTACAAGAAACCGCTGAAAAAATTGCACCATTGATTAATTTGGAAGTAAAAGAAGTCGAAAAAATTCTCTCGAAAGATTTGTATCAGGTTGAATTTGGTTCAGCTGGTCGAGATATTAGCCACACATTGAAAGAAAAGATTGAAGAGTTAGAGCTCCCAGGAATTACTTTTATTCGTGATACACAACGTTTTTACCCAAATGGATTATTTGCTTCTCACTTAATTGGATACGC
>DASQMK010000569.1:0-18730 GCA_035645575.1 Metabacillus sp. | reverse complement strand
GTATTTGCAGGTTTATCATTCATGATTATGCATATCCTAGATGTTAAAATTGGGATGACATTCTCTGGTGGATTAATTGACTTCTTACTATTTGGGGTATTAAACCCACAAACAAACTGGTGGTTAGTAATCCCTGTAGGTTTAGTATTGGCAGTTATTTATTACTTTGGCTTCCGTTTTGCCATCCGTAAATGGAATCTGGCGACTCCTGGGCGTGAAGATGCGAATGTTGAAACTGCAGATGAAGGAAAAGCAAAAACTTCTGGAGGAGATCTTCCATCACAAGTATTAGAGTCACTTGGTGGTTCAGGTAATATTAAGCACTTAGATGCTTGTATTACACGTTTACGTGTTACAGTTAACGATAGTAAGAATGTAGATAAAGATCGTCTGAAAAAATTAGGAGCATCAGGTGTCCTTGAAGTTGGAAACAATATTCAAGCTATTTTCGGTCCAAAATCAGATAACTTAAAAACTCAAATCCAGGACGTAATGTCAGGAAAGCGTCCGGCAGCAACTCAAACACATTCTCAAGAACAAGAAGTTCAAGAGCAAGTTGAAGATGTTGTGGCAGATGGAATCAAAAACGAAGTTGTAGACGAAACATTTGTAGCACCACTTACTGGTGAAATTAAAGAAATCACAGAGGTTCCTGACCAAGTATTCTCAGGAAAAATGATGGGTGATGGGTTTGCTATCCTGCCGACAAATGGAACAGTTGTTTCACCTGTAAATGGTAAAATTTTAAATGTTTTCCCAACAAAACATGCGATTGGTATTCAATCTGATAGTGGAAAAGAAATTTTGATTCACTTCGGTATTGATACAGTAAATTTAAAAGGTGAAGGCTTTGAAGCATTTGTACAAGAAGGTGACATTGTCGAACAAGGTCAAAAACTTCTTGAAGTAAACCTTGATTTCGTAAAAGAAAATGCACCATCTGTTATGACACCGATTGTATTTACAAACTTGAAAGAAGGACAATCAGTTAAGCTGCAAGCTCAAGGAAATGTAGCTGCAAAAGATGCTGATGTGATTTCGATTGAAGATTAATTTAATTTCAAAAAAGATGCCACACTTGTCATTTGACTAGTGTGGCTGATAAAATAAAAACTTGAGAAAAATGCAGAATTTTAAAGGAGATTGATGAAAAATGGCAGAAAAAACTTTTACAGTAACAGCAGATTCAGGAATTCACGCTCGTCCAGCTACAGTTTTGGTACAAGCTGCAAGCAAATATGATTCAGATGTTAACCTTGAATATAATGGTAAAACAGTTAACTTAAAATCAATTATGGGTGTTATGTCTTTAGGTATTCCAAAAGGATCTCAAATTAAAATTATTGCTGCAGGTTCAGATGCTGATGAAGCAGTTGCAGGTTTAGCAGAAACATTCAAAAATGAAGGGCTAGGCGAATAATGAGTACTAACCTAAAAGGGATTGGAGCTTCTGCAGGTATTGCAATTGCAAAAGCATACCGTTTAGAGGAACCAGAATTAAAGATAGAACAAAAAACAGTAACAGATAAAGAAGCTGAGAAAAATCGATTTGAAGAAGCTATTAATACTTCTAAATCAGAACTTGAAAAAATTAAAGAGCATGCTAATCGTGAATTAGGTGCAGATAAAGCAGAAATCTTTGCAGCTCATTTACTTGTCTTAAGTGATCCTGAATTATTAAATCCTGTCAAAGATAAAATTGAAACAGAAGGTGTTAATGCTGAATTCGCTATGAAAGAAACAGCAGATATGTTCGTTTCAATGTTTGAATCAATGGACAATGAATATATGAAGGAACGTGCAGCAGATATCCGCGATGTTACTAAGCGCGTTATCGCTCATTTGTTAGGTGTGCAAATTCCTAACCCAAGTCTAATTTCAGAAGAAGTCGTGATCATTGCTGAAGATTTAACACCTTCTGATACAGCTCAATTAAACCGTCAATTTGTAAAAGGATTTACAACAGATATTGGCGGACGTACGTCTCACTCAGCTATTATGGCTCGTTCAATGGAGATTCCTGCGGTTGTTGGTACGAAACAAGCGACTGCTTCTATTGAAAATGGGGTAATGGTGATTGTAGATGGTCTTGATGGTGATGTTATCATCAATCCATCTTCAGATGTAATTGCTCAATACGAAGAAAAGAAAGCAAAATTTGAAGCTCAAAAAGCTGAATGGGCTAAACTTGTAAACGAGCCAACTGTATCTAAAGATGGCCAACATGTCGAGCTTGCAGCAAACATCGGAACTCCTGATGATGTTAAAGGTGTATTAGAAAATGGTGGTGAAGGTGTAGGTCTTTACCGTACAGAATTCTTATACATGGGAAGAGATCAACTTCCAACTGAGGAAGAGCAATTTGAAGCATATAAAACAGTTCTTGAGAGAATGGGAGATAAGCCAGTTGTTGTTCGTACATTAGACATCGGTGGAGATAAAGAATTACCATACTTACATCTTCCGAAAGAAATGAATCCATTCCTTGGATTCAGAGCGATTCGTTTATGCTTAGAAGAACAAGACATCTTCCGTACGCAATTACGTGCTCTATTACGTGCAAGCAGTTTCGGTAATTTAAAAATCATGTTCCCTATGATTGCGACTCTTTCTGAATTCAGAGAAGCAAAGGCGATACTTTTAGAAGAAAAAGAAAAGCTTGTTGCTAATGGTATTGTAGTATCAGATTCAATCGAAATTGGTATAATGGTTGAAATTCCTTCAACAGCTGTTATGGCGAGCCAATTTGCGAAGGAAGTAGACTTCTTCAGTATTGGAACAAATGATTTAATTCAATACACTATGGCAGCCGATCGTATGAACGAGCGTGTTTCATACTTATACCAGCCATACAGTCCAGCAATTTTACGTCTCGTTTCAATGGTTATTGAAGCAGCACATAAAGAAGGAAAATGGGCTGGTATGTGTGGAGAAATGGCTGGCGATCCAATCGCAATTCCATTACTACTTGGATTAGGTCTTGATGAATTCTCTATGAGTGCTACTTCAATACTTCCAGCACGTACACAAATTAAAGGATTATCAAAAGAACAAGCACAAAGCATCAAAGAAACGGTTTTATCTATGGATACAACAGAAGAAGTTGTTGCTTTTGTTAAAGAAACATTTCAATTAGCTTAATTTTTATGAAAAGGACAGGCCCAGTGCCTGTCCTTTTTGCTTATTAACTTTTTTTAAAAAAATAGGAAATTATTTATATGACTACGGGTGGGACGAAATGCAAACTGTAATGATATGTAGTACTGATATCAATAAAGGGAAGGTACAATCATGATGAAACCGTTTGTTCCACAACTAGTTTATATAGAACCAAGAGCTTTAGAATATCCCCGTGGAGTAAAATTAAAAGAAAAATTCGAAAAAATGGGGTTGGAAATAAGAGAAACGACATCACATAACCAAGTTCGTAATATTCCTGGGGAAAATCACTTACAACAATATCGAAATGCTAAATCAACCTTAGTTGTAGGAGTAAGAAAGACATTAGAGTTTGATACCTCAAAGCCGTCTGCAGAATATGCAATTCCACTAGCAACAGGTTGTATGGGACATTGTCATTATTGTTATTTACAAACAACAATGGGAAGTAAACCTTATATTCGCACATATGTGAATATTGAAGAGATTTTTGAGCAAGCTCAAACGTATATCGAGCAAAGAGCACCAGAAGTTACCCGTTTTGAAGCATCTTGTACTTCGGATATTGTCGGTATCGATCATCTAACACATTCACTAAAATCAGCAATTGAATTTTTTGGACAAACCGATTTAGGAAGATTAAGATTTGTAACAAAGTTTCATCATGTTGATCATCTCCTGGATGCAAAACATAATGGAAAAACTCGATTTCGTTTTAGTATTAATGCTGATTATGTTATTAAAAATTTTGAACCAGGAACTTCGCCTTTAGATCTACGTATTAAGGCGGCTGGTAAAGTTGCAAAGGTAAAGTATCCATTGGGGTTTATTATTGCACCAATTTATATACACGAAGGATGGCAAGAGGGCTATAGAGAATTATTTGAAAAGCTTGATGCATCTCTTCCAACAGATATTCGTGATGATATTACTTTTGAGATGATTCAACATAGATTTACAAAGCCTGCAAAAAGAGTCATTCAAAAAAACTACCCTAAAACAAAGCTTGAGTTAAATGAGGAAGAAAGAAGATACAAATGGGGAAGATATGGAATTGGAAAATATATTTATCAAAAAGATCAAGAACAGGAACTAAGAGAAACGCTTGAAGACTATGTTCATTATTATTTCCCTTCTGCAAAAGTTGAATATTTTACGTAACAAGGTCACTCCCATCAAATGATGGGTTTTTTTATTTTATCATGGAATGAAAATAATGGTAAAATAAGTTATTAATACATAAGGGGTGGATAATATGGATCTTGACTTAAAAGGTAAAAATGCTTTAGTAGTTGCTTCGAGCCAAGGATTAGGGAAAGCAATCGCAGAGAAATTGTTTGAACAGGGTGCGAATGTAATGATTTCTAGCCGTGACCAAGCAAAATTAGAAAAAATAAAAACAGAACTTGAAGGTACGAATGGAAATAGTCGTATTTTTTTTCAAACCTGTGATATAAAAAATAAGCAAGAAATTGAAAAGTTAGTCTCAGAGACAGTATCTGAACTAGGCTCTATTGATCTGTTAGTTAATAATGCAGGAGGACCACCTGCTGGTACATTTGAGCAAATGACAGATGAAGATTGGCAGCATGCATTTGAATTAAACCTTCTTAGCTATATTCGTATGATAAGAGAGGTACTACCACATATAAAACAAAAAGGTGGGAAAATCGTCAATATTGCCTCTTCATCAGTAAAAGAGCCAATACCTGGTCTAATTTTATCAAATACATTTCGAACAGGAATTGTCGGTTTATCTAAAACACTAGCTACTGAGCTGGCACCTTATCAAATATTAATTAATACAGTAGCGCCTGGTCGGATTGCTACAGATCGAGTAGCGTTCCTGGATGAAACAGCGGCAAATAATCAAGGAATTTCGAAAGAAGAAATCGAAGAAATGATGCGGAAAACGATTCCGCTTAGAAGATATGGCTTACCTGAGGAATTCGCAAATTATGTTGCGTTTCTCTTGTCTGATCATAATAGCTTTATGACAGGTCAAACATTCCTAATTGACGGGGGAATGGTCAAGTCAATCTAATCTTTATAAGGGAAGAAACCTTCCCTAAATTTCTAAAAGAAAGCAGGGAGCAAATGATTTCATATCCGATTTTACAAAGCGCTTCTGTAATCGGGGTTACAGCACCTTCATCTGGTGTTCCTCCTTTCCTTCATGAAATGTTTAAAGAAGCATTAACAAGTATTGAGAGAAAAGGATATAAAGTAAAATGCGGAGATACAGTTTGGACACAACATAAGGCAAAATCTGCTTCGGCAAATAAACGAGCAGAAGAACTCAATAACATGCTACAAAAAGATGAGATTTCACTCATTTTTCCACCTTGGGGAGGAGAACTACTTATCGAGGTGATTCCCTATATTAATTTTGAAAAAATGCAACCAAAATGGGTATTAGGATATTCAGACACAAGCTTACTACTACTTGCGATAACGCTTCAAACAGGGATCGCAACTGCTCATGGTACAAATCTTGTAGACATTAGGGGAGAATATTCAGATGGAACAACAGCTAAATGGGAAAGCGTATTAAAAACAAAAGCAGGAGATTCCATTCTTCAATATTCTTCTATAGCATTCCAAAAGGAATGGGACCATGAAAATCCATCTCCTTGTATTTTTCATTTAACAGAAAAAACAGTTTGGAAAACAATTTCTAATAAAAAAGAAATAATAAGTGGGAGGCTTCTTGGTGGCTGTATAGATGTCATCAGACACTTAATTGGGACACCCTATGGAGATGTGAAGACATTTATGAGGAAGTTTGTACCAGGGGAAGAAAACATTATATGGTACTTTGAAAACTGTGAATTAAACACAACAGATCTTCGCAGAACACTTGTTCAAATGAAGCTAGCAGGATGGTTTGATCACGCTTCAGGTATTTTATTTGGGAGAAGTGCTGCAAATCAATCTGTTGATCAGTATACGGTGATAGATGTTTATCAGGAACTAGCAGAAGAGTTGAACATACCTGTTATATTTGATATTGATTGTGGTCATGTGCCACCCCAAATGACATTTATCAATGGGGCATATGCAAAAGTAGAAGTTAATGATGGAAAAGGTTCAATCTTACAATCATTTATCTAATAGATTTTTTAGGAGGAGTAACGGATGAAACAAAAGGTTGGCTTTATTGGACTAGGTGTTATGGGACAAAGTATGGCAAAACATATCTTACAAGCAGGCTATCCATTATATGTTTATACAAGAACAAAGGAAAAAGCAAAAGACTTGATACATTTAGGTGCTACTTGGATCGACTCAATAAGTGAGCTATCCAAAGAATGCGAATTTATTATTACAATGATTGGCTACCCTAAAGATGTCGAAGACGTATACTTAGGTGAGAATGGTATCGTTTCTTCAGCAAAACCCGGTACATATGTGATCGATATGACAACCTCACAACCTTCGTTAGCTAAGAAAATATATGAAGAAGCTAAGCTGAAAAATATTCAGTCGCTTGACGCTCCCGTATCTGGTGGGGACATTGGTGCAAGAGAAGCTCGATTAGCTATTATGGTTGGTGGTGATAAAGACGCCTTTGATAACTGTCTTCCTTTGTTTAAAATAATGGGACAAAACATCGTCTATCAAGGTGAAGCTGGTTCTGGTCAACATACGAAAATGTGTAACCAAATCGCTATTGCAGCAGGAATGATCGGGGTTTGTGAAGCGATTTCCTATGCGAAAAAATCAGGCTTAGACCCTGAAAATGTATTAATGAGTATTACGACAGGTGCAGCAGGTAGCTGGTCTTTAAGCAATCTTGCTCCACGTATGCTAGCAGATGATTTTGAACCAGGCTTCTATATTAAACACTTCATTAAAGATATGGGGATAGCGCTTGAGGAATCAAATGCTATGGAGCTTTACACTCCAGGATTAGAACTAGCATATAAATTATATGAGCAATTAGCAAAAGCAGGATATGAAGAGAAAGGTACTCAAGCATTAGTGAAATTATGGCAAGAAAATTGATTTTTTTTGCAACTTTTTCTATGAAAAAACGTCTATAAAAAGTGGCTGTCCAATAAACAAAGGGATAGCTACTTTCTTTATTTTTCCCTCTCGTTTTTCACATGAATGTCAAATGAAATCTATCTCTTCTGTCATAATAGTGGTAAAATAAAGGGTAGCCTAAAATAATAATGATTTTTCATATAGAAAAAACAGTAGATAGGAGGGAGTTCTTTGACAGAACGAAATACAAATAAATCTGAGCAGCGAAAGCTTAGAAAATCAAGATATATTAGGACCAATGTGTTCTTTTTTGTTGTTTTTCTATTATTTGTTGCTCTAATCGTTCGGTTAGGAGTTGTACAAATTGTTCAGGGGGAAGAATTTTCGAAGGAAGTCTCTAGGACGGAATCAGATTATGCAAGTCTCCCAGCTCCAAGGGGAAAAATGTATGACCGTTATAACCGTGTTGTCGTTGATAACAAAAGGGTTCCAGCGATTACCTATACCGTGGATAAAACGACAAAGGCAGAAGACAAAATCAACACGGCTATCAAGCTTGCGGAGTACATTAGCTATGAACGTAAATACTTAGAAGAAGAGCTAAAGGAACGTGATATTCGAGATTATTGGTTAGCTTCAAATCCGACAGAAGCAAAAGAACTATTATCTGAAAGTGAATTGACTTTAGAGCCATCTGAAACCTATAAATTGCAAGTAGAGCGTGTTCCGGAAGCTGAAATTAAAAAAATACAAAACAGCTTGGAAGAAATGGAATTAGCTTATATTTATACACGTTTTTCGTCAGGCTACCAATATGAACCACAGGTTGTCAAATCGTTAAATTTAACAGATGAAGAGGTTGCTCTAGTTGCAGAGCATCTAGAACAGTTACCTGGAGTTGATGTGATAACTGACTGGGGACGTGAATATCCATATGACTCACTTCTATCCATTTTTGGCGGGGTGACGTCACCTGAACAAGGGATTCTTCAGTCACGCCAGGATTACTACAGTGCCAGAGGATATGCAAGAAATGAACGAGTTGGAAAAAGTTATCTCGAATATCAATATGAAGACTATTTAAATCCAAGAAAAGCAAAAGTAGAGTACATTTCAGACAAAAGTGGAAACATTGTTTCAGAGCAAGTCGTTGATGAGGGACAAAGAGGATATGATCTAAAGCTATCGTTTGATATGGAATTACAAATTGAAGTCGAAAAAATTGTTGAAGAAGAGCTTCGAAAAGCAAGTAGAAGTCATTTCCTTATGGATCGTGCCTTTGTTGTGATGATGGATCCTTATCAAGGTGATGTATTAACAATGGTTGGTAAAATGCTTGATTTTGCCTATGGAGCCTTCGCAACTCAATATGAGGCAGGGTCAACTGTTAAGGGTGCCACTGTACTATCTGGATATCAAGATGGCATGCAAATTGGGAAAGGATTTTATGATACTAAGCTATATTTTAAAGGCACTCCTCCGAAAGGGTCTTATAAAAATCTAGGTTATATGACAGATTTAAGCGCATTACAACTTTCATCAAATGTGTATATGTTCCATGTTGCCTTAAAAATTGCTGATGTAACGTATGTGAAAAATGGACCATTAAATGTGTCAACAGAAGATTTCCAAAAGCTGCGTAATTATTTTGCTCAATTTGGGCTAGGTGTTCCAACTGGTATCGATTTACCACAGGAATCATCAGGTTTACAAAGTATACCTGATACAGCAGGTAAAATTTTGGACATTGCAATCGGACAGTTTGACACATATACACCACTTCAATTAGCGCAATACGTTTCTGTTATTGCAAATGGCGGTTCGCGTGTTCAACCAAGAATTGTAACAAGTATTCATACACCTGTAGAGGATAATACGCTGGGACCAATTGCAGTAGATAAATCACCAGTAGTGCTAAACCGTGTAAATAATACTCCTGAAGAGATTGAACGTGTTCAACAAGGATTTAAAATGGTTGTTCAAACTGCGCGTGGTACTGCATCAAGATACATTGATTATGATGTAGCAGGTAAAACAGGTACATCCCAAACAAATTATTATGGCCCAAAACGTGAATATTGGGGTAAGCAAACAAATAACTTAAACTTTGTCGGATATTACCCATCCGAAAATCCAGAAATTGCATTTAGTGTTGTTGTACCATGGGCAAGCAATGATAAAGATGCGGTAAACAAACATATCGCAAATAGAATCGTGAAAGCTTATATTGATCTTCAAAAGAAATATGTTACGACAACTGAAATCGATCAAGAAAAAGTACCAAAAGAAGAGGAATAATTGCCTCTTCTTTTTGTCTATTTCTGCTAAATGATTCATTACATAATTCATTGCTCTCATCACAAAATAAAGGTGATTATCTTTAAGGAGTGATGAAAATGGCAAAACGTACGAAAAAAAATGATCCTCAACAAAAAAATAAAAAAGGCTTTGATTCAAGTGTCATTGATTCGGAATTCAGCCATGAATTTGGAAGTGCAGCAGCAAATAAAGTCCATAAAGATAAAGCAAAAAAAGAAAAAGCATCTAAAAATAATGGAGAATATAAAGGATAAAACTTGGCGGATAAGCCAAGTTTTTTTAATGATGAACGAAAATTATTTTTTGAGGAACTAATTTTTATCAATATAATAAAAAACGTTTAGAATAATGAAATTTGATAGATTGACAAACTTTTATAACAAGGTACACTTATTTTAAAGAAATATTCATCAGAAAAAGGATTTTTTACCATATTGATAGAATAGGTAAAGTTAAGAATAAACGTTTTGAATGTTCGTTATATAAAACTAATGAACTAGTATAGAGGTCATGGAAAAGGTGGGAAACTAATGGAAAGAGGCTTAATAAGTCAAAAGGAAGTGAGTCAGTCGTTAGAACTATATGCTGTTGTCTCTTCAAATGGCCGCTTTCAATATATTTCGTCCAATTCATTAGAATTAATAGGCTACTCAAGTTCTGAATTAATCGGGAAGTTCATGAAGGAATTTATCCATATCGAGGATATATTTTTAGTTGAAAGCTATTTTTATAATGAGCATCACCTTCATCCTTGTTCATTCCGGTTTTTTACAAAATCAGGACGATATGTTTGGTTTGAAGCTGATTTAGACTTTATTCGAAGTAATGTTAAAAAAACTGAACAAGAAATCATTCTCAAAATGAGATTACTAACAAAGGCACCATCTACTAGCATTATTGAAAGAGAACAGGATGGTAGGGCAACATTAAATAATGAACCGGCATTTGAGCCTCAAGAAAGTTCACTATTAGAGGATTTACCAACACCGGTTTTTATTTCTAAAAAAGGAAAGCTTTGTTTTGTCAATCAATCATTTCAAGAATTATTAGGAGCAAATACAAAGGAACAACTACTAGGGAAACATACCTTTGAATTTACCGATAAAGGATTTCATGACGTCATTAAAAATAGAGAATATCGTTTATATCAAGGGGAAAAAATCGGCATTATTGAAGAAATATGGCACACACTCGATGGTCGTGAAATCAGTTTGGAAATTACGGCCGCATTGACGAAATATAAAGGGGAGCCAGCTGAGTTAGTCGTTTTGAATGACATTTCTTCAAGAAGGAATTTTCAAAAAATACTTCAAAAAAGTAGGGAAAGATACCAAAGGCTTATCGACAATTCTATCGATACGATCGCGGTTATTCATAAGGATAAATGGGTTTTTATGAACGAATCAGGTGTAAAGCTTTTTAAGGCAGAGGATTATCCGGAAATGTTAGGCCGAAATATTTATGAATTTTTACATCCAGGTGATCATCAAACAATGAGAAAGTCATTGAAAAGTATTTTGGATGGGACGTCAGACGTACAGCTTACAAAGCAGTCATGGGTAATTACTAAAAACACGAAAATTTTCACAGAAATGGTTTGTATTCCAACTACTTACTATGGGGAAAAAGCAGTTCAGGTAATTTTACGAGACATTTCATACCGTAAAAACACGGAAGAGTTAATGCTAAAGTCTGAAAAATTATCTATTGCTGGACAACTTGCTGCTGGTATAGCACATGAAATCCGTAATCCATTAACAGCAATCAAAGGATTTTTACAAATTATGCAACCAGAGCTTTCCGATCATAGCCAATATTTTCATATTATTTTCTCTGAGCTAAACAGAATAGAATTGATCTTAAGTGAGCTTCTCATGTTAGCAAAGCCACAGGAAACAAAATTTAGGAAAACCAATATGGTGACATTACTCAATGATGTGGCGATCCTTTTGGAAACGCAAGGAAATATGAATAATGTTTCGATAATACAAGAACATACTTTATCAGATCTACAAATTAATTGTGATGAAAACCAATTAAAACAAGTGTTTATCAATTTATTCAAAAATGCAATAGATGCTATGCCTAATGGTGGGAAAGTGACTGTGCAAACAGAACAAGTTAACCAATCGGTTAAGATTACTGTAAAGGATGAAGGAGAAGGAATTCCCCCTGAGTTTATGGAAAAAATTGGTGAACCTTTTATAACGACAAAAGAAAATGGGAATGGCTTAGGTTTAATGATCACATATAAAATTATCGAAAACCACATAGGTCATATGTGTGTGGAAAGTGAAGTAGGAAAAGGAAGTACATTTACAATCATACTTCCTTGTGAGTAGATTCTCGTTAAACTGGAACAACGGCTAATGCCGCTGTTTCAGAGTGTTAACGAATTGAAAAAGTCATATTCACTTTTGATTCATGATGTAGTTTTCAATTCGATCCATAGCTTCTTTTAACTGCTCCATTGAGTAAGCATATGATAATCGGACATAACCTTCTCCATATTCTGAAAAAGCACTCCCTGGCACTAAAGCAACACCTGCATTTTTCACTAGAGTCAAAGCAAAATCAAAAGAAGTCTGATTAAATTGGCTGATGCTAGGAAATAAATAAAAGGCTCCATTTGGTTTAACCACTTCAAATCCGATTTTAATTAATCGGTCATACACATAGTCTAATCGTTCTTTGTAAGAAGATTTCATATTATTGGCATCGTTTATTCCATTTGTTAAAGCTTCTAATGCTGCTTTTTGAGATATAGATGCCGCACAAGAAACATTGTATTGATGGACTTTTAATAGATGTTTGGCAATAACCTCTGGTGCAAAAAGAAAGCCGACCCTCCAACCTGTCATACTATGCGATTTTGATAAGCCATTGATTACAATTGTTTGTTCTCTTAAATGGGTAGCAATAGAATGATGTGTTCCTTCATAAACTAACTCACTGTATATTTCATCTGATAAAATAAATATATCTTTTCCTCTTACAAGATCTGCTATGTCACTTAATTCACCATTATTAAGTGTTACACCTGTTGGGTTGGAAGGGTAAGGAAGAACAATACATCTCGTCTTTTCAGTTATGTATGGAGCAAGAAGTTCAGCAGTTAGCTTAAAATCAGTTTTCGTTGTATCCACATAGACAGGAACGCCTCCCGCAAGCTTAATTAGAGGCTCATATCCAGGATAAACTGGACTTGGCAAGATCACTTCACTACCAGTCTCTAATATTGTACGGAATGTACAGTCAATTGCTTGACTCGCACCAACTGTCGTAATGATTTCATTTATTGGAGAATAGGTAAGTCCATATTTATTATTCACAAATTGGCTGGCAGCCTCTCGTAATTCAATAAATCCAGCATTATGGGTATAGGTGGTGAAATTATCTTTAATTGCCTTCATCCCTGCTCGTTTCACATGATCTGGTGTTGTAAAATCCGGTTGTCCAATTGTAAGAGATATCACATCATCATAATCTGCCACAAGGTTAAAGAACTTTCTAATTCCTGAAAGTTCTATTTCTTTTACTTTAGAATTAACTAAATGTTCCATCGGTAAAGCCCTCCTATGATAGTACGAAATGTAACTATTTGCTTTTGATCATATCGATTTTTAAGATGTTAAAATGAGCTTAAAATAAACATATAGGAGTAATTTTACCACTTTTATAGAACATGTCATCTTTTTTCTGAAAATCAATCTGACGTATTTTGCGTTGTTCTTCTTCAGAAAGACTAGTCTAGATTTAAGATGTGGATAAAATGATCATAACGGTCATAAAGGTTATCTAACTTTCGAAAGATATTAATATAATACTTTAAGACTATTGAGGTGATAATAATGAGTGAAATAAAACCATTATTAACCAAAGAAGAACAAGAGCTCATTGATAAGCTTGAAAGTGAAATGCTATTTGCCCTTACAAGCGCACATATTAAATTCTATAAAAATGAAATACAAACAATTATTTCACAAGCAAAACGCAGACAAGCCTTTCTAACAAAACATACTTATGAACTATAATAAAGAGGGTTCTCATGTCAAAAATCGCCGAGAATCTCTTTTTTTATACTTTTGGGAAAAAAGAAAACTTACTGATTTCGTGGGCGAGTTTTTTCTGCTTTTTTATTAATCGATGTAAGATCTTTAGAAATTTCAGGATCTGTAATTGCTTTTGCAGTTTGAAGTCCAGATTTTGTTTTAATATTACGTTTTGTCATATCAATGACCTCCTATTTAATATTAGTCCTCTAACTATACTTTTCACCTGTGGGATTTAGATTATTTCCACAATTTTTTCCTTTAAGGTATATCAGTTTTAAGGGAAGAGCTAGAAAATAAAGAAGGAACTGCCTTCTAGGACAGTCCCTACTTGATTTCTAATAACAGCTAAATGAGCGAATTTCATTGAGGTCAATACCAAAGTAAACCCAACGATACTGACGTCTTCTCCAACGATACCCTGCAATAGAATTACGGCCTACAAATATTGGATAAAACCAGAAGCTGCGGCCATTGTTTAAGCGAATATACGTAAAGCGGTATAGGCATGGACGAATTCCTCCAGGATCAACTGCAAATATTCCTATCTGACTTTGAGATTGGAGGGGAGGAATCTCACTTGGTGGTGGTCCTAATGGCGGGCCAGCTTGACCAGGAGCTCCAATTCCTCCTGGAGGTCCGAATGGAGGTTGATCAACCCCACCGCCAAATTGCGGAAATCCCGGGATTTGAATTGTAAACTGCCGATTGTATGGATATGGATACATGTAAAATCTCCTCTCATAAAACCTTCACGTTTACTTTATGCAATTATTCATAATAGGTGAATGTCCATATTTAATTTAAAAATATACCTTTATGTAGAATATTTTCTAAAGTTTTGTACGTTCCGGTTAGTTCTTGCCATAATAAAAAGAACAGCTGAGTGAATAGAGCTGTTCTTTATAAATATTAATGTTAACGAATAAGTGTCTCAACAGTTTTTGTTTGTAAATCTACCATATACCATGCCTCACTCTTTTCCCTATTACCTTCAAGTGAATAGACATGCACAATATAATGTCCATCTTCCACATGATCATATTGTACGATTGTATTTTTATCTCTTTTTACGCCCAGTTTTTCTTTTACTAACTCTTCAGCTTGTGTGGGGTGAAGTGGTTCACGGTCCTGGTCAAAATTCACCTCTTCTCTTGCTTCTACAAGTACATCATCATTTGTTCTCACATGATCATTCCCTGTTTGAAGTAAACCCTCTTCTTCTTGGTTTATACTTGTTGCTTCATCCTCGTCCACTGTATTACATGCTGTTAACAGGAACAAAGTTAATAAGAACATCACATGATTTTTCATGTTTCACCTCTATTATGCATTTTTACGGTATCTTTATTTTGTGAAAAAGAATGAATTTTATACAAAAGAAATTGCAGTGTGAAGGCAACAATAAAAGAAGGCAGACGATTGTCTGCCTTAATGAAGAGTATGAAAAACAAAATTTAATAAAAATAGCAAAGCGATGATATAAAGAGCAGGTTTTACTTCATGTTTTCTCTTTAAGATAACTTTTAAAATTGGATACATAATAAAACCAAAAGCCATACCATCCACAATACTATAGGTAAATGGAATCAAAGCAATGATAAGAAAAGCCGGGAAGCTTTCACTAAAATCATTTAAATCAATATGTTGAATATTTTGGATCATTAAACTGCCAATTAAGATAAGAATCGGTGCAATAGCACTGTCTGGTATTACTTTAATTATTGGTAGGAACAATAGTGAACTTAAAAAGAGTAGACCAGTTGTAATTGACGTTAAACCCGTTCTTCCACCTGCAGTTATTCCAGCAGCTGTTTCAACCGTACTTACAGTAGGACTTGAACCGAAAATCCCTGATGTAATGGTCGATAGGGCATTGGCTTGAAAAGAGCGGTTATATAGATCTGGTCGATTAATCATATGAACCTGACCAAATACAAGTCCAATGTTTTCAAATACAATAACCATTGTCAAAGAGAATGTCGCTGTCCAAAACGCAAGATCCATTATACGGTTAAAGGACATAGCGAAAAATACATCTTTGTATACAGTAAAAGCATCGAGTGGTTTAGTTGAAAAATCGAATTCGAGTAAGCCAAAGCAAGCAGACAAAACCGTTCCAATAAAAATACTGATTAGAAAATTCCCTGGTACTTGTCTTGTAAATAAGCCAACTGTAACGATTAATGTCAAAAGTGTCACGATAACCGATGGTTGGCTAAAATCACCTAATGCTACAAAGGTCTCACTATTTAGAACAACAATACCACCCTTTTGCAATCCAATAAAAGTTAAAAAGAATCCAATTCCAACAGTAATCGCCTCTTTTAATGAAAGAGGAATAGATTCTGAAATAATGACAGACAGCTTTGTAAATGCGATCAGGGTAAATAAGATCCCAGAAACAAACACGACGGCTAAGCCTTCTTGCCACGTTAGCCCCATTCCCATCACAATTGTATAGGTAAAGAGAGCATTGACCCCCATACCTGGTACAAGGATGATCGGTGTGTTTCCGAATATTCCCATAATAAGACAGCCGACAATTGATGTCAAAACAGTTGCTATAATACCGGCCTCTAATGGTATTCCTGCATCCGATAGGATAGAGGCATTAACAACAACAATATAGACAATCGTAAAGAAGGAGACTGTTCCGGCAAGTAATTCCTTTTTTATAGTGGTCTTGTTTTCATTTAATCGAAAAAATTTATCCAATGTTAACCTTCCTTAAGTGTAACCCTCAACCCACCCCGTAAAATCGTACGTATACATTTTACAAAAGGATTATATCAGGAGTATCACTAGTTTGCATTATTTTTTATTGAAAAAAAGAAAAAATGTAAATCGTTTATTATGATGGCTTAAAAAGATTTAAAACATGTAGGCTTGAAATAATACCTCATATTCTCTAGAGCGAAATTCAATAGCCAAGGTTGTAGTAAAAGTGAAAAAAGATCAAACTTTATTCGTTTCTATGCTTGAGACAACTATTCTTATACATATATATGTGTAGAGCTAAGAGAGAAAGGGCGTGATGTCTCTGGCACGTAAGATATGGGGAGTGGATTCTGTCGATCCTGTTAATCAGGAGTTGTTTAATTATGTAAAGAGTCAATTTGGCTTGCCAAAATATTGGGGAAGATACCTTACTGAAATTCCGAATGTATCAAGTGGCTTAACAAAAGAAGAAATGATCTTTCTTAGAAATAAAGGAATAAAGGTTTTACCGATATATAATGTCAGTAATGAGGCTATTGGGTACGATCAGGCGCAGATTGCGGTTAGAAATGCAGTATATCATGCAAGGAGGTTAGAGTTTCCAAAAGAGACTATATTATTTGCCAACATCGAAAACTTTTTTAATGTCAATTCATTATGGATCAGGGTGTGGGTGGAAACACTTATTCAAACAGGCTATATGCCGGGATTTTATCATAACTCACTAAACGGTGATTTTTCTAGAGCATACTGCCAAGCAGTAAAAGAAAATAATGAAGTTGCAATCCAAGCGATTCTATGGAGCGCTGAACCTGAAATAGGTGCTACATCAGAAAGAAAGGCACCAAGATTTAATCCTGTAACTCCAAATTGCAAAGCGAATGTTTGGGTGTGGCAATATGGACGGGATGCTAAACAATGTCAGATTGATACGAATTTAGCAGATGAAAGACTATTAAATTTTTTATTTTGATGTCAAAGCTTGGAATGAATCCCCAAGCTTTACTTAATGTACATACTCTAAGACCTCATCCTTAGCTATTTCAAAAAATATACTTCAATTTCTGTGAATCATGCCGATATATAGACTACTAATGTTTTTCATGGAAGGAAGTATAGTATGGACCAACAAAAAGGCATTTTACTTGAAAGCGGTACAAATGAACTTGAGATTGTGGAATTTAGTATAGGGCAAAGTAAGTTTGGTATTAACGTTATTAAGGTAAAAGAGATTATTCAGCCTGTTCAAGTAACTAAGATTCCACATTCCCATCCGAATGTGGAAGGAATAATAGAAATACGCGGAGAAATTCTCCCTGTGGTAGATGTAGCTAAAGCTCTTGGCTATCCTAAGAGTGATAGTCCAATGGATGAAAAATATATTGTGACAGAATTTAATCAAACAAAAGTAGTTTTCCATGTTCATTCAGTTACACAAATACACCGGATTTCATGGGATAAAATTGAAAAACCATCTGGTATGTACCAAGGACTTGAAAGCCAAATAACAGGCGTAGTAAAAATGAATGATCAAATGATTTTACTTTTGGATTTTGAAAAGATTGTCGTTGATATAAATCCAGAATCAGGTATTAACATTGAAAATGTAAAGAAACTAGGTCAAAGAGAACGATCGGAAAAGAAACTAGTTATTGCTGAGGATTCCCCATTGCTTAGGAAATTACTGCAAGAAACATTGAACGAAGCAGGCTTTCATCAAATTGAGTTTTTTGAAAATGGTAAGGATACCTTATTATACTTAACTTCAATTGCGGAATCTGGAAAAGCTATTGAAGATGAAGTACAACTTCTCATTACGGATGTTGAAATGCCTCAAATGGATGGACATCATTTAACAAAGCGAATTAAAGATGATCAGTCCTTGAATATCCTGCCTATTATTATTTTTTCTTCACTGATCACGGAGGATCTCCGTCACAAAGGACAGATGGTTGGAGCTAGTGCACAAATCAGTAAACCTGAAATTAATCAACTCGTTGAGCAAATTGATAAACATATTTTATAATATTAAGGCTATCATGTACAAAACGAACATGATAGCCTTTTTTCATACTATCAGAAAGGATGAAATTTTTATGAATGATAGGATAGGAATAGCTAGGGCCTTCACCTGTAACTTTCACCTAATCTTTTAAAAACAGGCTTTTCATATGTACGTGTCTTTTTTGAGTGAAATGATTGTGCAGGCTTTTTTTCTTCTTTCATACCAACATAGCTTTGTAAGAGAATTTTTGCTTTTGATAATGACATATTTGTTTTGGGATTTCGATAGGTTTGATTTAAAGAACCTAAGTGTGGAAGTTTATCGAAGTCATCTTTTGTAGGAGGCATATGAAAGTAATACTCTCCAGCTGAAACTAATACATCTGATTGTTGTTTGCTATATTTCGGATTGTTCGAAAAATGAAGTCCTTTTTTTTCAGCTTTCCCTTCGTGGACAAGCTTCAATAATGCTTTCTTTTTTAAAG
>DASQMK010000568.1:0-5269 GCA_035645575.1 Metabacillus sp. | reverse complement strand
ATTCTGACGGTACCTGCTCATGTGGCGCAATCGATCACGGATCGGCTTGTAAAGACAGGAGTTAAGGGAATTTTAAATTTTACGCCAGCACGGTTAAATGTTCCAGAACATATTCGTGTTCACCATATTGATTTGGCTATTGAACTACAGTCATTAGTCTATTTTTTGAAAAATTATCCAGCTGAATAAGTTAAAGGAGATAAGAAGACGATGAAATACTTATTAATTTTGCTAGTTATCCTATTGCTATTTGGTACAAAAAAGCTACCGGAATTTGGGAAATCCCTTGGCCAATCACTGCGGGAGTTTAAAGATGCAACCAAGGGTTTGGCCGATGAGGATGAAAGTACAGATAAGAAAGACGGAAAATAACGGCAGGTTGGGGAAATATGAATAATAAAGAAATGTCAGTGTATGAGCACCTTGGGGAGTTGCGAAAACGCTTAATTATTGTCACTATATTTTTTGTTGCTGGACTTATTGCAAGCTTCTTTTTAGTAGAGCCCATCATCCTTTATTTGCAAGGAACAGATGAGGCGAAGCAGCTAACGATGAATGCTTTTCGGCTAACGGATCCGATTAAAATATATATACAGTTTACCTTTATCATTGCCCTTATTATCACAGCTCCTGTTTTTCTCTACCAGCTTTGGGCGTTCGTTAGCCCCGGTTTGTATGAAAAAGAGCGGAAGGTAACGCTTAGCTATATTCCGTTGTCGGTTCTTCTCTTTTTAGGCGGGATTTCTTTTTCCTATTTTGTTCTGTTCCCGTTTGTCGTTGATTTTATGCTTAATTTAGCAGGACGTCTCGGCATTAATCAAGTGATTGGAATTAACGAATATTTTCAGTTCATGCTGCAACTTATTTTGCCGTTTGGTCTTCTATTCCAAATGCCGGTACTTGTTATGTTTTTGACGCGCTTAGGGATCATTACTCCAATGTTGTTAAGCAGGATTCGACGTTATGCTTATTTCATGTTATTAATTATTGCGGCTTTCATTACACCACCAGATGTTGTTTCACAAATTATTGTAACGCTTCCTCTCTGCGTACTGTATGAGATAAGTATTTGGATTTCAAAAATTGCATATCGGAAAGCGTTGTTATCAGCGCAGGAAGAAGAAAGGCTGTCCTGAAAGTATAAGTGTCAGACCTCGCAACACAATGCATAGATTTATCTCCTTTATAAAATCTCTGTGTGTTTATTATGTGCGAGAGGCGAGACACTTATGGGACAGCCTCCGTTCATTTATTCATCTTTTTAATTTTGAAGTGTAATGCAAACATACGTAGAGAAACAGCAAAATCCAATGTTGCAACAATCATTAGTATAACAGTAGAGAATTTCCATATATACCCATGGGCACTTTCAATCGCTAAATAGGTAAACAATGAGCCCATAACGAAATAGAAAAATCCCATATTCAAAGGTGAAGTTCGCATTGTCAAAAGCCTCCAAAAATAAACTGAATCTTCTCTGCTTCTTTCAATATTTTTTCCATATCGTCTGCAAGGATAGTTTGAAATATTACAACCAATGTGTTCATAGCTACATGAGCGAAAATAGGCACTAAAATTCGTTTTGTGACTACGTAGAGGAATGCAAATGTGAATCCCATCGCTGAATAAAGCAGCAAATGTTCAAACTCCATATGAACGACTGCGAAGAGCAATGAGCTAATGACCGCTGCAATAAAGAAATTATATTTTTTATAAAGTGTGCCGAAGATAATTTTTCGAAAAATAACTTCTTCTAAAATTGGTCCGATAATTGACGTAACAATAATAAGCAGTGGAGTAAGCCTAATAAGTTCAACAATTCTTCTCGTGTTTTCCGACCCTGGTTCTATCCCTAGAACATGAAGTTCGATGGTGACCGCAACCGCTTGAGCGATAAATGCTAAAAAGAAGCCGGCAATGGCCCACATAATCGAAACGGGGATCGAGGCCTGCTCTCTATATTGTTGTCTAAAATCATCCCTTAATAAGAGGCTGATGATTACCAAAGCAACGGAGAAGCTGATAACAGCCCAGTAACCGGACGCGATATAAGCAGCGGTAGTCTCATTCTTGGCATTGGCTCCGATACCCAGAGACAGCAAAAGCGGAACTCCCGCGAAAACCGATAGCTGCATGAGTACATATGTAATAATGATATACCAGTATTGCCGCTTCAATATAAATTCCCCTTTTCATTAAAAAATGGAAAAGTTGTGCTTATCGTATTTTAGCACAAATTAATACAAATTAATTAAAAAAAGATTTATAATTTTGGACTATACTTTTAAGATTGTGGCATAATTTAAAAGGACGTCCTATTTTTCTTCACAATGTTAAATAATTCAATTTTTTTAGCTTTCCCACTTGCAAAACAAAAAGAAGTTCATTAATATAATAAGTGTGTTAGCACTCAATAAGAATGAGTGCTAATAAATTGATAATACTTTTTTGAGGAGGTTGTTTTGAGTGTTAAAGCCATTAGGTGATCGCGTTGTTATTGAGCTAGTTCAAACAGAAGAGAAAACTGCAAGTGGTATTGTTCTACCAGATACTGCAAAAGAAAAACCACAAGAAGGAAAAGTAGTAGCTGTAGGTACAGGCCGTGTGCTTGACAGCGGTGAGCGCGTAGCTCTAGAAGTAGCAGTAGGCGATCGCATCATCTTCTCAAAATATGCAGGTACTGAAGTAAAGTACGATGGCAAGGAATACTTAATTTTACGTGAAAGCGATATTTTAGCTGTAATTGGTTAATCGCTTAAAGCAGCTTTGATGAGATAGAAGTTTAAAAAATACTTAATTACAATATTTTGAGGAGGTCGTGGTTCATGGCAAAAGAAATTAAATTCAGCGAAGAAGCTCGTCGCGCGATGCTTCGCGGTGTTGATAAATTAGCTGATGCGGTAAAAGTAACATTAGGTCCAAAAGGACGCAACGTTGTATTAGAGAAAAAATTCGGTTCTCCGTTAATCACAAATGACGGTGTAACAATCGCAAAAGAAATCGAATTAGAGGATCCATTTGAAAATATGGGTGCAAAGCTTGTTGCTGAGGTAGCAAGCAAAACAAACGATGTTGCTGGTGACGGTACAACGACTGCAACTGTATTAGCTCAAGCGATGATCCGTGAAGGCTTAAAGAACGTAACAGCTGGCGCAAATCCAATGGGTATCCGCAAAGGTATCGAAAAAGCAGTTGCTGTTGCGGTTGAAGAGCTAAAAGCAATCTCTAAACCAATCGAAGGTAAAGAATCTATCGCTCAAGTTGCTGCGATTTCTGCTGCTGATGATGAAGTAGGTAAATTAATCGCAGAAGCTATGGAGCGTGTAGGTAACGACGGTGTTATCACTTTAGAAGAGTCTAAAGGCTTCACTACTGAGTTAGACGTAGTAGAAGGTATGCAATTCGACCGTGGTTATGCTTCTCCATACATGATTACTGACACTGAAAAAATGGAAGCAGTTTTAGACAATCCATATATCTTAATCACTGACAAGAAGATTTCAAGCATTCAAGAAATCTTACCTGTATTAGAGCAAGTTGTTCAACATGGCAAGCCATTATTAATCATCGCTGAGGATGTAGAAGGTGAAGCACTTGCTACGCTTGTAGTAAACAAGCTTCGCGGTACATTCACAGCTGTAGCTGTTAAGGCTCCTGGCTTCGGTGACCGCCGTAAGGCAATGTTAGAAGACATCGCAGTATTAACTGGCGGTGAAGTAATTACTGAAGACTTAGGTCGTGAGTTAAAATCTACTACAATTGCTTCTCTTGGCCGCGCTTCTAAAGTTGTTGTGACAAAAGAAAATACTACAATCGTTGAAGGTGCTGGCGAATCTAATAGCATCCAAGCTCGCATCAACCAAATTCGCGCTCAATTAGAAGAAACTACTTCTGAATTTGACCGTGAAAAATTACAAGAGCGCTTAGCGAAATTAGCGGGTGGCGTAGCGGTAATCAAAGTTGGTGCAGCAACGGAAACTGAATTAAAAGAGCGTAAATTACGCATCGAAGACGCGCTTAACTCTACACGTGCAGCGGTTGAAGAAGGTATCGTAGCAGGCGGTGGTACTGCATTATTAAACGTATACAACAAAGTTGCTGCTATCCAAGCTGAGGGCGATGAGGCTACTGGTGTGAAAATCGTTCTTCGCGCTATAGAAGAGCCAGTTCGTCAAATCGCACAAAACGCTGGTTTAGAAGGTTCTGTTATCGTTGAGCGCTTAAAGAACGAAGAGGCTGGAGTTGGTTTCAACGCTGCAACTGGCGAATGGGTGAACATGATCGAAGCTGGTATCGTTGACCCTACAAAAGTTACTCGTTCTGCACTTCAAAACGCAGCATCTGTTGCGGCTATGTTCTTAACAACTGAAGCAGTTGTTGCTGACAAGCCAGAAGAAAACAAAGGTCCTGCAATGCCTGACATGGGCGGCATGGGCGGAATGATGTAATCTGCCTTGGAAACCCATGATACAATAAGTTTCTAGTTAAATAAAAAAGCAAACTGCTGACATTTTGCTAGAAGTTGGTGATTTAAAGAGACTTCTCATGAGTTGAATAAACTCGTGGGAAGTTTCTTTTTTTACATATACTCTGAAAATAAAGGATTTTTTATAACAAGGATTAGGACTTTATCTCCGATGATAGTGGAGTTAATATCTTACAGTAAATATAGAGGACATGTCTTCGTAAATTAAGTTTAAGTGCTATAGCACTGTAAGCAATATGAACCTTACGCCCTTCTTATTAGGAAAATATAAATAGTTGGTGAAAGTTTTGCAGGTAACACTCTTTTGTCCTAAGAGGATGCAATATGTTTTTAATTATTACATAAATAGGAAATTAAGCTCTTGTCTATTAAATAACATGGTAAATGAGTATAATTCTTCTAAAATGTTTAATTTTTGTGAAATGAACCGATATACATAATTGGATGTGTAAAATCACTAGAACAAATGAACAACGATAAGGGCAAACCCGACGAAAGTCGGGGACGCAAAGCCACAGGTCTAAGGCAAGGAAAGCTAGGACGGCTGGGTTACCGAACAGTTCATTAGTGAAAACTCTTTTCATCGGTGGTATTCCTTGCTTTTTGACCGTGGAATTCGTTGATTGAAAGGAGTTGTTTTTATTTTGAGGAAACGCATATTTTATAAATCTACTATCTACTTTTTAGTTATTCTGCTAATTACAAGTTCTGTATTCCCAGGATTAAACCAAAAAGTAGAGGCGGCTACACCGGAAGCCTTTTTAGATCCTTTTTTGGAAAATT
>DASQMK010000567.1:0-6496 GCA_035645575.1 Metabacillus sp. | reverse complement strand
GTTTTGAGAACTGAGGTGCACGACGCGCGCCTTTAAGACCGTATTTTTTACGTTCTTTCATACGAGCGTCACGAGTTAATAGACCAGCACGCTTAAGTGATGCACGGTATTCTGGATCTGCTTCTAATAAAGCACGAGAGATACCATGACGGATAGCGCCTGCTTGACCTGCATATCCACCACCTGAAACATTTACAAGTACATCATAGCTACCTGCAGTTTCAGTTAAGTTTAATGGTTGTTTAATATCTTCGATTAATGCTGCTGATGGGATATATTCTTTAATATCACGACTATTTACAACAATACGACCTTCGCCTGGAACTAAACGTACACGTGCTACTGAGCTTTTACGACGGCCTGTACCGTAATATTGAACCTGTGCCAAATTAATAACCTCCTCTTATAATTATCCGCGAAGTTCGTAAACTTCTGGTTGTTGTGCTTGGTGTGGATGTTCGCTACCAGCATATACATGTAATTTTTTAGCCATTTGACGACCTAAAGAACCTTTTGGAAGCATACCTTTGATTGCTAATTCAAGCATTTTCTCAGGATAGTTCGTGCGCATTTCTAATGCAGTTCTTGATTTTAATCCGCCAGGGAATTGGCTGTGACGGTAATAAATTTTATCAGTTAATTTTTTACCAGTTAATTCGATTTTCTCAGCGTTGATTAGAATTACATGATCTCCAGTGTCAACGTGTGGTGTGTAAGTTGGTTTGTGCTTACCACGTAGAATAGATGCAACTTCACTTGCAAGGCGACCTAAAGTTTTGCCTTCAGCATCTACTACGTACCATTTACGTTCGATATTTGCAGCGTTTGCCATAAACGTTGTACGCATATGTGTTTTCCTCCTAAATATTAAAATAAAAATGGTTCCTATTCTATTTCATAACACGATAAGTTTCCGGGGCTTATTCGTGGGGTTGAAATACATACCATTAGATATGATATACCGTATAGAACCTAATGTCAAGAGAATGTTACACCTGGTTTAGTTGTCATAATAAACTTTCCATAAATATAAACCATGACCTGGTGCTGTTTTTCCACTTAGGCTTCTATCTCTCCCTTCAAGTATAGAAGGGATTTGATCAGGTGTTTTTTTACCTTGTCCTACGTCTAATAAAGTTCCCATTAAAATTCGAACCATATTATAAAGGAAACCATTCCCTGTAAAACAAAAAATAAGATCTGTGCCCTCTTCAATTAATTCTATTGAATAAATGGTTCTAACTTTATCTTCCACATCAGTTTTGGCTACACAAAAACTAGTAAAATCATGTGTACCACAAAGATGGAAACATGCCTGTCTAATTGATTCAATATCTAATTTATACGGAAAATGATAGGTGTAATCTCTTTTAAAAACATCTATCATTTTTTGAGTTGATAGTTTATAACGATATTCCTTTTTTATTGCATCAAATCGGGCATGGAATTGATCTGCTACATGCTCAGCTTCCAAAATGACAATATCATTTGGCAACAGACTATTTAGTGCATAAGGCCACTTCTCAGGAGGAATTGTTAATGTAGTGTCAAAGTGAACAACTTGCCCTACTGCATGTACATAAGCATCAGTTCTGCCAGACGCATGTATTTTAATTGATTGGCCTTTATGAAGCTTCTTTAGTGCGGCTTCTATTTCACTCTGTACTGTCCTTTTATTCGGTTGTACTTGATAGCCATTAAAATGTGTACCGTCATAGGATACAATACATTTAACCCTCATCTTCTTACTCCTAAGTTCGTAAATATAGTAACGCTAGCCCTAGTATGACTAAAAACACAAGAAATGTTGTGTCTGTAAGTCCCCATTGTAATTGTCGAAGCTTTGTTCTTCCTTCTCCACCTCTATATCCCCGAGCCTCCATCGCCGTAGCGAGCTCTTCTGCGCGCTTAAACGCGCTAATAAACAGTGGGACAAGTAAAGGTACTATTGCCTTAAATCGATCCTTTATAGGCCCTCCTGTGAAGTCTACGCCTCTTGCCATTTGTGCCTTTAGGATTTTATCTGTCTCTTCCATTAAAGTTGGAATAAATCTTAATGAAATAGACATCATTAGAGCGAGCTCATGTACAGGTAGTTTAACTTTTTTTAAAGGTCCTAATAGACTCTCCATCCCATCTGTTATTTCAATAGGTGTAGTCGTTAAGGTTAAGATTGTGGTGATTAAAATTAAATAGAGGAAACGAAGAGATATATAAATACCCTGGATTAACCCCTCTTCATATATTTTAAAGAATCCTAGATCCATTAGTACATTTCCTTCCTTTGTCACTATAAGATGTAGAAAGAAAGTAAAGAGTATAACCCATAAAACAGGTTTAAGCCCTCTAATTAAAAATCGGATCGGTAACTTTGTCATGAACACAATGAGGAAGGTGTAAAGTCCTAAAAGAATATACGTAAATATGTTATTGGCAAAAAAAACGATAAAGACAAAAGTAAAGATCATAATTAACTTCGCTCTAGGATCCATTCTATGAACAGGAGAGTCACCCGGTACATACTTCCCGATAATCATACTATCCATCATAGATGTTCCACCTCTTTCATAAGACCTTTAATTTGCGTTACAGCCTCATCAAGAGTAAGAGGGATTTCATCCATACCCATACCTTTATCCTTTAACTTTTGTTGAAACTTAACGGTTTCAGGTAAATCTAAGCCAAAAGAAGCAAGCTTTTCTCCTTGACCAAAGATATCTTTAGGCGTTCCCCTCATAGCAACAGTACCTTTATGCATCACGATCATTTCATCAGAGTATTTTGCAGCATCTTCCATACTATGAGTGACCAATATGATTGTAAGATTTCTCTCCTCTTTGAGTCGATAAAATAAATCCATCATTTCTTTACGTCCTTTAGGATCTAGTCCTGCTGTCGGTTCATCCAATACGAGCACATCAGGACCCATTGCTAAAACACCAGCAATAGCTACCCTTCTCATTTGTCCGCCACTTAAGTCAAACGGCGATTTCTGAAGGACAGATTCTGGTAAACCAACAAGATGTAATGACTCCCTTGCTCTTTCATATGCTTCCTTCTCATTCACACCAAAGTTCATTGGTCCAAACGCAATATCCTTCTCAACTGTTTCCTCAAATAGCTGATGCTCTGGAAACTGAAAAACAATTCCTACTAACCTTCTTACTTCTTTTAAATTCTTTTGTTTTTTACCAGCTTCAATGACGTGTTCCCCAATGTGTATAGAACCTTCCGTTGGCTTTAACAATCCATTTAAATGTTGTAGTATTGTTGACTTACCAGAACCGGTGTGCCCAATAATAGACACATAAGATCCGTTTTTAATGGATAAATTCACATCATAAAGGGCTAATTTTTCAAAAGGTGTACGAGCTTGATATCGATGCTCTACATTTTTGAATGTAATGTCCATAGCTCATTCACCAACCCTTCCTCAGTTAAATGATTATCCTTTATCGGAATACCTGCTTCCCTTAGTCTTTTGCTTAATTGCAATGGAAATGGTAAATCTAAGCCAATCTTCACCAATTGATCATCTAGTTTAAAAATCTCATCAGGAGTACCTTCAGCAAAATTTTTTCCACCATTCATCACAATGATTCTATCTGCCTTTGAAGCCTCTTCTAAATCATGGGTAATGGATATAACTGTTAACTCGCTCTCTTCATTAAGTTCTCTCACCGTATGGATAACTTCTTCTCTGCCGATTGGATCTAGCATTGAAGTAGCTTCGTCTAAGATAATAATATCAGGCTGAACAGCAATGACACTGGCAATCGCAACTCGCTGCTTTTGACCGCCTGAGAGATGATGTGGCTCATGTTCTAAAAATTGATCCATTTTTACCTTTTTAGTAGCCCAATCAATTTTTTTAACCATTTCTTCTCTTGCTACACCATTATTCTCTAGACCAAATGCTACGTCATCTCTTACAGTTGTTCCAACAAATTGATTATCTGGATTCTGAAATACCATTCCCACATGCTTACGTATATCCCAGACTGTATCTTTTGTTAATTCAATTCCGCAAACCTGAATTTTCCCCTTATCAGGGATATATAATCCATTTAAGATTCTTGCTAATGTGGATTTTCCAGACCCATTATGTCCAACGATTGCAAGCCATTCTCCCTTATTAACGTGGATAGAAACATCATCTAATGCCGGAGCAGCTGTTTGATCATAATGAAATGTAATATTATCCACATTGATGATTGTCTCACTCATCACTCGTCTCTCCTAATCTTTCTTGCTAGAAAAACAAATCCTATAAGAAAAAATTAACTGTCGAGAGGTCTTAATGACAAAATCCCTCATTTTCCTTATACGAATCATTTTATACTTTCTGACAGTATAAAAAAAGGGCATTGATCCAGTTATGAAACTGTCACGCCCTTGTGATAAATATATTAAACTAATTCAATGATGACCATTGGAGCACCGTCTCCGCGACGAGGTCCAAGTTTCATAATACGAGTGTAACCACCTTGGCGGTCTTCGTAACGTGGAGCGATATCACTGAAAAGTTTTTCTAAAGCATATTTTGGTTTATCCTTTTCTTTACCTTCTTCAGTTGTAACAGATACAACCTCAGCTACTTCGTTGCGTACATATGCTGCAGCTAAACGACGTGCATGAAGGTCTCCGCGTTTACCTAGTGTAATCATCTTTTCAACAGTAGAGCGTAATTCTTTCGCACGAGCCTCTGTTGTTTCGATACGTTCACTAATGATTAGATCAGTAGTTAAGTCACGAAGCATAGCTTTACGACCAGCACTAGTACGGCCTAATTTTCTGTATGACATGAGATGTCCCCTCCTTCATTATATAATGAATGTTATTTCATGAATTTATAGGCTAAAAGCTATCTCTATTAATAGCATACGAAAACGCTAGTTTTGTTTCAAACTAGTCATCAGTCGTCTTTTCGAAGACCTAAACCTAGTTCTTCTAATTTAGCCTTAACTTCCTCTAAAGATTTACGACCTAGATTTCGAACCTTCATCATGTCTTCTTCTGTTTTATGAGCAAGCTCTTGTACGGTATTTATACCAGCACGTTTTAAACAGTTGTAAGAACGAACAGATAGATCTAACTCTTCAATCGTCATCTCTAGAACTTTTTCTTTCTGATCCTCTTCTTTTTCCACCATAATTTCTGCATTTTGAGCTTCATCTGTTAGCCCTACAAAAATATTTAAGTGTTCAGTAAGGATTTTTGAACCAAGAGCAATCGCCTCTTTGGGCCCAGTACTACCATCTGTCCATACATCAAGAGTTAGCTTATCATAGTTAGCTACTTGACCTACACGAGTTTTCTCCACTTGATAAGAAACACGTGAAACTGGAGTGAAAATCGAGTCGATAGGAATAACACCAATTGGTTGGTCTTCTCTTTTGTTTGAATCAGCTGGTGTGTAACCACGTCCACGCTTAGCTGTAAGCCTCATTCTGAAGCTTGCATCTGAAGCAAGAGTAGCAATATGAAGATCTGGATTCAAAATTTCTACATCACTATCATGAGTAATATCTGATGCAGTTACACTACCTTCGCCTTGAACATCAATTTCTAGCGTCTTTTCTTCATCTGAATAGATTTTAAGAGCAAGCTTTTTAATGTTTAAGATAATCGAAGTAACATCTTCAACAACACCTTCGATCGTTGAAAACTCATGAAGTACGCCATCTATTTGGATCGATGTTACAGCGGCACCAGGGAGTGAGGATAAAAGAATACGACGTAAGGAGTTACCCAAAGTTGTACCATATCCACGCTCAAGTGGCTCGACGACGAATTTACCATATTTGGCATCATCGCTGATTTCAACCGTTTCGATTTTTGGTTTTTCAATTTCTATCATCTATAAACCCTCCTTCAAAACGTCGAAACCCCGGCTAGACAAAACAAAACATTAAACGTCTAACCGAAATTCCCCATTCAAAAGTTCCCGAATGTGCACAACAACAGAGTGAATTCTGCTAGAACTTATATACTGTATCATAACCCATTATTGACAGGGATACAAAATCTATACAGAAAATTTACACACGACGACGTTTTGGTGGACGGCATCCATTATGTGGAACTGGAGTAACGTCTCTAATTGCAGTTACTTCAAGACCTGCAGCTTGTAGTGAACGGATTGCAGCTTCACGTCCTGCACCTGGTCCTTTAACTGTAACTTCTAGAGTTTTTAGGCCGTGTTCCTGTGACGCTTTTGCAGCTGTTTCTGCAGCCATTTGTGCAGCGAAAGGAGTAGATTTACGAGAACCTCTAAAACCTAACGCACCAGCACTTGACCAAGAAATTGCATTACCATGAGTGTCAGTAATAGTAACGATCGTGTTGTTAAAAGTTGAACGGATATGTGCAACTCCACTTTCAATATTCTTTTTCACACGACGTTTACGAGTATTCGTTTTACGTGCCATTATTGGTTAACCTCCTTTTACCTTATTTTTTCTTTTTTGCTACTGTACGACGTGGTCCTTTACGT
>DASQMK010000566.1:0-1971 GCA_035645575.1 Metabacillus sp. | reverse complement strand
ACGCTAATACACCGGTATTCCAATTAAATTCAAATAACAGATATAGAAAGCAAACAGTTCCTACATTATACTGATCCCCACTGGGAAGTTTAATCGGGAATACATCTAAAAATATAAGAAAAGCCAAGATAATTAGAAATTCAGGCCATTTACCAATATAAAATATCTGAGAATACGTATATAATACTGATAAAACTCCCGTCATAAAGAGAGCCCAGGTGTATCGATTTTTCTCCTTCATTCCCTTTGTCCTTTCAGTGAGTTTCGCACAATAAAGAGGATAAGGCCAACACCCACTAAAACATCGCCTAAACTAATAACATAATTAACCCCAATGGGCGTAAAAAATGGAATCCAATCACCAAGCCACCAAAATAAGGAGTCTCCCATGCTACGATGTCGTGAGTCCCCCTCAAATCCTAAGTGTTCTAAACCAGCTAGCTTCATCGCTGTTTCTGAAACAGGCATAAATCCACGATGTAATACTAACGCTAGAGCATTTAATAATGCCCCACAAAAAATCCATTTAACACCATAGAGACCTCGGTTTAAAAATAAACAAAAAAGCATAATGATAAAGGTAATATTTAAAACGAACGGATAATATAAGTGTTTACTATATGCAATGTAGGCCAAAATAACTTGAACGGCTAAACATCCGATCATAAGTAGAGGGGCTTTTAACTCTACTGTTAATATTGTTAAAGGATTTCTTTTCAAGAGGAGTGCTATAATGATACCAATTAGCATAAAATAAACCATAGATATCCAATCCCTTTTAATATTAAAGTCTTTTATTATTTAATAGACGTGATGAAATATATTTGCTCTATCTATATAAAACCCAATTAAGTTTTCAATATGTAAGCTTAAACCGCTAGCTGAGTGTAGCCTATATTGATTTATCTGCAAAATTATCGAATCTCGAAAACATTAATCATTTACATATAAAATATAGACATTTACATATAAAATATAGATAAGAAAGTCGCAAATAAACTAACCCTAATTCAATGTTTTGCATTTGAAGAATATGACAAGAGAACTGGGGGTTCTTCCAGTTCTCCTTTTACTAGCAGCTTCGCTATCCCTATTTCCTATTACGCAGGTGGCCATGGTTTTCCAGCAACAGTGGCTAATGCCATTGCAGCAATCGCTGCTAATGTTATTAAATAACGCAACTTTAGCTTCATGTCGCCCCCTCCTTTCTAGCATTGGTAGGCATAGTATACAGTTTTACTAGAATGCCTACCTCATTTAATCCCCATTTAATTTTAATATGGTTACATTACATATTATAGTATTTTTTTAAAAATTATCCAATATATACTTTGAAAAACTACTAAACTCCCTTTAACGTATAGAACTCGTTTAATTCGCATATAATACAAGAAAAATACCTCGTTCTTTAAATTTATATATAAGATTACCTAATGTTATTATAGGAAATAAATCATGGCTTCCGGGTTTAGTTATAAATATAAAATAACTATTCATTGTTCAAAGTTAAAAAGGGCCTCTTTGGGGAGCGAACATTCCGTTGTTAAAAATCTTACACTGACTTTGTACTACCGTTCTCGATAGATTGCAATAAATACAACATCTCTGTTAAATACAGCCACTTTAATAACAAACCTATCCCTCAGCACTTTATCACTCTAACACACCGAGGGTCTGACCCCCATTGACCCCCATTACATTAACGCGTTAATGTCACATATTCCCTTCTTCCTTGCTTCATTACTTCAATAGCTCTTCTACCGTTGGGATATCGGCCGGCGCCCAGTTGAGAGAGTCTAAATTTTGGAGGGGTACCCATTTTAGTTGGGCATGTTCTTTTGCATTCGGTTCTCCCTCGACTATTCTCGCCTTGTATGTAAGTAGATTCACGATAATATCTGGGTACTCATGATGAACTTCTTTGATTTTTCCATCTACTGCAATCATGCATCCTAGCTCTTCCTGAATTTC
>DASQMK010000565.1:0-3721 GCA_035645575.1 Metabacillus sp. | reverse complement strand
CGTTGTATAAAGAAACATTACCACCGATAACTGGTGTATTTAATACTCGACAAGCTTCACTAATACCGTCCGCAGCTTTTTCAATTTGCCAGAAGATTTCTGGTTTCTCAGGGTTACCGAAGTTTAGGTTATCTGTAATTGCTAATGGAGTAGCACCAGAACATACGATGTTGCGTGCTGCTTCTGCTACAGCAATTTTACCGCCAACTTCTGGATCTAAATATAGATAACGAGAGTTACAATCAGTCGTCATTGCTAATGCTTTCTTCGTATCACGAATACGAACAACAGCAGCATCTGAACCTGGTGCTACAACTGTGTTTGTACGTACCATGTAATCATATTGATCATAAACCCACTCTTTAGAAGCAATTGTTGGTTGCTTTAGTAGATTCATAAGTGTTTCTTTATAATTATCCACCTGTAGAGGCGCAACATCCATTTGTTGGAACTCTTCAAAGTAAGCAGGTACCTTAGAAGGCTTGTGATAAACTGGAGCTTCTTCAGCAAGCGCATCAACAGGAAGCTCACAAACCACTTCACCTTTATGGAAAAGACGAAGCATTTTATCATCTGTTACTTTTCCTACTGTTACAGCCTCTAAGTCATACTTTTTGAAAAGATCAATGATTTCTTGCTCTCTTCCTTTTTCGATAACAAGCAGCATTCTTTCTTGTGATTCTGAAAGCATCATTTCATAAGCTGACATACCTGTTTCACGTTGTGGAATAAGATCTAAGTTCATTTCAATACCAGAGCCTGCTTTACTTGCCATCTCAGCAGATGAGCTTGTTAAACCAGCAGCACCCATATCTTGAATTCCTACTAAGGCATCATTTTTAACGACTTCAAGACAAGCTTCTAATAAAAGCTTCTCCATAAATGGATCGCCAACTTGTACCGCTGAACGATCTGCACCAGAATCGTCGGTTAATTCTTCAGAAGAAAATGTTGCACCATGAATTCCATCACGACCAGTTTTCGCACCAACATACATAACCGTATTGCCAACACCTTTAGCCTGACCCTTTTTAATATCTTCATGATTAATTAACCCAACACACATTGCGTTAACAAGTGGATTTCCTTCGTATGAATCATCAAATTGAATCTCTCCGCCAACTGTTGGAATTCCGATACAGTTACCATAGCCTGCAATACCAGCAACAACCTCTTCAAATAAGTATTTCACTCGAGGTGTTTTTAGTTCTCCAAAGCGAAGTGAGTTTAAGATTGCGATCGGTCTTGCTCCCATTGAGAAAACGTCACGAATGATACCACCTACACCTGTTGCTGCACCTTGATAAGGCTCAATCGCTGAAGGGTGATTATGACTTTCGATTTTAAATACAACCGCTTGATTGTCCCCAATATCGACGATCCCTGCACCTTCACCAGGACCTTGTAATACCTTTTCACCTGTTACAGGGAACTTCTTTAAAATCGGTTTAGAGTTTTTATAGCTGCAGTGCTCAGACCACATAACAGAGAAAATCCCGATTTCTGTGTAATTTGGAAGACGTCCAATAATTTTTTCAATCAAAGCAAACTCGTCATCACTTACACCCATTTGTCTGTAGATTTTTTCGTCCTTAATCATCTGGTTAGTTGGTTCAAGCAGTAGTGACATGAGATTCCCTCCAGTTTTTTACGATCGATTGAAATAATTTTAATCCGTCTGCACTTCCTAACAGCTCATCAACAGCACGCTCAGGATGTGGCATCATCCCTAATACATTTCCGCGTTCATTTGTAATGCCTGCAATATCAACTAAGCTGCCATTTGGATTCGTTTCGTACGTAAACACGATTTGATTGTTTTCTTTAAGCGTTTGAAGTGTTTGCTCATCACAATAATAATTCCCTTCTCCATGTGCGATAGGAATTGAGATAACCTCATCCTCTTCATAAGCTGAAGTAAAGGCTGTTTGGTTGTTCACAACCTTTAAATTAACTGGGCGACACATAAACTTTAAGTTTTCATTTCGTTTCATTGCACCTGGAAGCAATCCAGCTTCTAATAAAATCTGGAATCCATTACATACACCAAGCACAGGCTTACCAGCTTCAGCAGCTTTCACGACTTCCTTCATCACATTTGAGAAGCGGGCAATAGCTCCTGAGCGTAAGTAATCTCCGTATGAAAAACCACCAGGTAAAAGAATTCCGTCAAATTGGCTTAAATCTGTTTCATCATGCCATACATACTCTACTTCTTCACCGAGCTCATCTTTAATTGCATGATACATATCAATATCACAATTAGATCCTGGGAATACGATCACAGCGAATTTCACTTTGTGACAACCTCCTGTACCTCGTAGCTAAAGTCTTCAATCACTGTATTAGCAAGTAATTTCTCACACATTTCACGAACAGCTACATCTAGATCACGTTCTGACTTCTCAATTGTTAACTCCATGTATTTCCCGATACGAACATCTTGAACTTCTTTGTAGTCCATGCTGTGTAATGCACTCTTTACTGCGCTTCCTTGTGGATCTAATACACTTTCTCTTAACGTGACATAAACTTTTACTTTGTACATGTTGATTGGCCTCCAAGTCTAGTTAAAATAACTTCATATGCATCTGTTAAACTACCAATATCTCTACGGAAAACATCTTTATCAAACTTCTCATTTGTGTTGATATCCCATAAACGGCATGTGTCAGGTGATACTTCATCAGCAAGAATGATCTTTCCTTCGTCTGTGATACCAAATTCTAGTTTAAAATCAATTAGGCGTACATCACAGGAAAGAAAGTGAGCCTTAAGTACTTCATTTACTTGCTTAGCAAGTGATTTCAATGTTTGAACCTGCTCTGGTGTCGCCACTTCTAATAAAGCGATATGATCCTCTGTTATTAGTGGGTCCCCTAAGTCATCATCCTTGTAGTAAAACTCAACTAATGGATTCTTAATCTCTGTTCCTTCTTCAATACCAATGCGTTTAGAAAGACTTCCTGCTACAACATTTCTTACAACAACCTCTAAAGGAATGATTGTTACTTTCTTAACAAGCTGTTCTGTTGGTGACAATCTTTTCACAAAGTGATTTTCAATGTTGTTTGCTGTTAGCTTTTCAAAAATTAATGTTGAAATTTCGTTATTTAAACGACCTTTACCTGTAATCTCTTCCTTTTTCACTCCGTTAAAGGCAGTTGCGGAATCTTTGTAAGAGACCCATAGAACATTTGGTTCGTTCGTTTTGTAAATCTGTTTCGCTTTACCTTCGTATAGTAATTCAAGCTTTTCTGTACTCATGAAAGCCCTCCTAAACTGAATATTGGGAACCCTTAGATTATTGTTTGTTACATTTTCTTACCATGTTATTTTTTCAAAGAGATAGCAAGGGACTTTTGCGGACCCTTGCTATTATTTTATTTTAAAGACCAAGACGTTCAAAAATTGTATCTACACCTTTTAGGTGATAGTTATAATCGAAGCAATCAGCAATTACTTCTTTAGAAAGTCTAGAAGTAATTTTTTCTTCTGCTTCTACTAAGCCTCTGAAAGGTACTTGTTTTTCCCAAGCTTCCATTGCTTTTGGTTGAACAAGATCATATGCTTCTTCTCTTGTCATACCAGTATCAATTAAAGCTAGTAAAACACGTTGAGAGTAAATAAGACCTTGTGTACGTTCCATATTTCGCTTCATATTTTCAGGGAATACCGTTAAGTTTTTCACGATGTTGCCAAAACGATTTAACATATAGTT
>DASQMK010000564.1:0-5256 GCA_035645575.1 Metabacillus sp. | reverse complement strand
GGAGTTTGTGGTTAATAATTATGCCACCCCTTGTGATGCTGATCGTTATGGGACTTGTTGCATTTTTAATTCCACGCGGGATTTTTATTATTGTTTCAATCGTTATGTTTATGACAACACTTGTGACTTCAACAGTCCAATACTTTAAGGATAGAGGAAACCAGAAAAAAGCGAAGGAACGTCGAAACCGAATTTACACGAATTATTTAAACTCGAAAAGACAGGAGCTTCAACAGCTTGCAGATAAACAAAAAGAAGTTCTTGAATTCCATTTTCCTGCGTTTGAGAGGATGAAGTATTTAACAAATCAACTTTCAGATAGACTTTGGGAAAGAACAATAGAAAGTCCAGACTTTCTCCAGTTTCGTCTTGGGACTGGTACCGTTCCAGCAAGCTACACGATTTCATCCAATGCTTCAGATATGTCTAACCGAGAAATGGATGAGTTATTAGAGGAATCTCAAACTCTAGAAAAATCGTATCAAAACCTTCAAAACCTTCCAATTACAGCGAATCTTTCTGAGGGTGCCATGGGGTTAATCGGGAAAGATCGTGTATTGAAAAAGGAGATACATCAATTAGTCGGTCAGCTAGCATTTTTTCATAGCTATCATGACCTAAGGTTTGTCTTTATTTTTGATGAACAAGAATACAAGGACTGGGAGTGGATGAAGTGGCTTCCACATTTTCAACTAGCAGGCTCCCATGCCAAAGGGTTTATCTATAATGAAAGAACTCGAGATCAGTTATTATATTCCCTTTATGAAATGGTAAGAGAGCGAGATCTTGAAGAGGAAAAAGAGAAAATCAGGTACTCCCCACATTATGTGTTTATTATTACAAATCAGCAGCTGATTTCTGATCATGTCATACTTGAGTATCTTGAAGGAGACCATCCGAACCTAGGCATTTCTGTCATTTTTGCAGCGGAGGCGAAGGAAAGCTTATCAGATAATATTCACACACTTATTCGTTATATCAATGATGGGCAAGGTGATATTTTAATTCAACAGAAAAAAGCGGTCCGAATTCCTTTTGTATTAGATGAACATAAACAAACGGATAACGAAATGTATGCAAGGATGCTTAGAACTCTTGATCATCAAATCGGAATGACCAACTCGATTCCAGATTCAGTGTCCTTTTTAGAAATGATGAACGTAAAAAGCGTTGATCAGCTCCCAATTGAACAAAACTGGATGACACGTGAATCTGCAAAATCATTAGCTGTACCCGTTGGATTAAAAGGCAAGGAAGAAACGGTCGATTTGAACCTTCACGAAAAAGCACATGGACCACATGGACTTTTAGCAGGTACGACAGGTTCAGGTAAAAGTGAATTTTTACAAACCTATATTTTATCACTTGCTGTTCATTTCCATCCACATGAGGTAGCATTTCTTCTTATTGATTATAAGGGTGGAGGGATGGCACAGCCGTTTAAAAATATGCCACATTTACTTGGAACGATTACTAATATTGAAGGAAGTAAAAACTTCAGTATGCGTGCACTTGCTTCCATCAAAAGTGAGTTAAAAAGAAGACAGCGCTTGTTTGATCAGCATACTGTCACACATATTAATGATTACACAAGGCTTTATAAAGAGGGAAAAGCAGAGCTGCCTTTGCCACATCTCTTCTTAATCTCTGACGAATTTGCAGAGCTAAAAGCAGAAGAACCGGATTTTATTAAGGAATTGGTCAGCGCTGCACGTATCGGGAGAAGCTTAGGAGTCCATCTTATCCTTGCTACCCAAAAGCCGGGTGGGGTAATCGATAATCAGATTTGGAGTAATGCGCGCTTTAGAGTTGCATTAAAGGTTCAAAACACAGAGGATAGCCGAGAAATTTTGAAAAATGGTGATGCGGCGTCTATAACTCAAACGGGCCGTGGTTATTTACAGGTCGGAAACAATGAAGTATACGAGCTTTTTCAATCTGCATGGAGTGGAGCACCATATCATGAAGACGAATCGCTCGATATCGAGGATGAAATTGCGATTGTTACAGATCTAGGATTGATTCCACTATCTGAGGTAACCGTACAAGACCAAAAGCAAAAAGAAGTGTTAAATGAAATTGCGGTTATTGTTTCAAAAATCAATGATGTACAAGAAAAACTGGAGCTCAATAAATTACCAAGTCCTTGGCTTCCGCCTTTACCATCTCGGTTATATCCTGAGGAGCAAGAGGAACCAAAAGATAAAGCGAGCATTATGTTTGCACGAATTGATGAGCCGGAAAAACAAAGCCAATCTGATTACTCGTATGACTTAATTGAAGATGGAAACATCGGAATTTTTGGCTCTGCAGGCTATGGGAAGACAAGTACGATGCAAACCATGCTTCTTGGCATGGCAAAAGCATTTACTCCTAAGGAAATTCATTTTTATTTAATGGATTTTGGAAACGGTGGGTTATTGCCTTTAAAGCAGCTGCCACACACAGCAGATTATTTTCTGTTAGACCAAGAACGTAAAATTGAGAAGTTTATGAATATTCTCCGAGACGAAGTAGCGAGTAGAAAGCAACTGTTCCAAAAGCAAGAGGTTAGCTCGATTAAAATGTATAATGCTTTAAGTGAAAAGCAGCTTCCACTCCTTTTCTTAGTTGTTGATAATTTTGACATTGTTAAGGAAGAAATGCTCGATCTCGAACAGCAACTGAACACTTTTGCACGTGATGGCCAATCATTAGGTATTTATATAATGCTGACAGCGACGCGAATTAACTCAGTTCGTCAGTCATTAATGAATAACTTACAAACGAAGATTGTTCACTATCTAATGGACCAAACAGAAGCTTATACAATGCTAGGACGCTTGCCATTTGCACCAGAATCTATTCCAGGAAGAGCCATTGTGAAAAAGGATACAGCTTTCTTTTCCCAAGTATATCTTCCGGTTGAAGGAAAGGATGACTTTGAGCAGATGGAAAACGTGAAGCAGCTGGTACAGAATCTTAAAGAGGCATATTACCAAATTGAGAAGCCAGCTCCAGTACCTATGCTTCCAACTGAATTAACAATGATCAATTTTGCTTCTTATACAGAAAAGAAATTGGGATTACTACCAATTGGCTTGCATGAGGAAACAGTTAAACCAATTTATGTTAACCTCACACGGTCGAAGCACTGTCTCGTGTTAGGTCAGGCGCAAAAAGGAAAAACCAATACATTAAAGGCTTTTATTCATACAGCAATAGATCAACAACTCGAACATGTTGCAATCTTTGATTCAATCGATCGAGGCTTGTCTGCATATATAGGGGAAGATAGAGTTGTTTACTTAGAAGGAAAAGATCACTTTGCATCATGGCTTGAGATCATTGAAAACGTGTTGATGGAAAGAGAAGAAACGTATCAGCAATATATTCAGCAAGGAAAACCGTTGAATACAAATCATCCTGTTTTACTGATTGTGGATGGGTACGCGAACTTCCTGCAAAAGCTAGATAATCTATTACAAGATAAACTTGTTCGAATGATAAAAAATTACAGCCATTTAGGATTTAACATTATCGTATCTGGCAGCAACAATGAATTAACAAAAGGATATGATCCATTAACACTAGAAATTAAACAAATTCGCCAAGCGGTCGTGTTAATGAAAAAATCAGAACAAACCTTGTTCACTCTTACGTATGATCGCAAGGAACCAGAAATTCAGCCAGGTTACGGCTATTATGTTGAAAATGGGAAAGAACAAAGCATCCAAATCCCGCTTGTTCATGTAGAAAGAAAGGTGCAAATATGAAACAAACATCAACTATTATCAAATTACTTGTAGCCATTACCTTAATCGTCATAACGCCCCTTCTTTTCTTTCGCGCTATCGGTGATAATCCGTTTAAAGTTCAAAGAGCAAGTGCGGCTCAAACTATAGCGATTATCAATGAAGACAATGGGTATGAAGAAGAAGGAGAAAACATTCAGCTTGGTGAGAGTGTTGCGAGTATATTAAGTGAAAACTCAAATTTTGAATGGACTGTCGTCGGAAGAAGTGCTGGTGAAAATGGCCTGCTTAATCAAAAATACGATGCGATTGTCTACTTACCATCTAATTTTTCTGAAAACGTGATGTCCTATAATGAAGAAACCCCTGTAAAAACAAATTTTGAATACAAAGTTCAAAGTCAACTAAACGCTGTAAACAAGGAAAAAGTTTTATTAGAGTTAGAAAAAGCAACGAAAAAGGTAAATCAAAAAATCTCGACACTTTACTGGAATTATGTTTCAGCTGATTTAGAGAATATTCGTGCAGAATTTGATGAAATTCTTCAAAAAGAAATGGCCTTTCAGGAAGCTATGACAGCTTTCTATAAACCTAGCTCAAAAGATTTATCAGGGCATATTGAAGAACAAAAGGTGATGCTAGCAAGTCTCCAATCTTCAATTGAGCAAGCTGGAAGCCAAACTCCTGAACAGCAATCAATGGTAGAAAGATACGAACAAAGCTTGGCTAGCTTTGTAGAATATGTTGAAACATATAAAGAATACCAAGATAACCAGCAAAAAATTCTAGCGGATCTCCAATCACAGGCGATTCAAACAGTAAATGAAGCAACAAATAATCAGCAGCCACTATTTGTGCAATCAATTCGTCTTTTTGAAGATGAAGGTAGTTCTATTGTAGAAAGCATGCAACAGCTTAATACACGAATGACTCAATCACAGCAGCTTTTTACTCAGCTTGAGGAACAAAGATATAGCCAAGTTGCAAGACAAATAAGTGATTACTATGAGTTTCAGAAAAAGATTTTAGATTTTTACCAGCAATTAAAAGATACAACAGAGCTTAATAATGTAGAAGTTGAATTAGCTTCTTTAAGTGGAAAGCTCGCTGAGTTCCCGGAAGTGCCAAAGGAGCCTGCAGTGCCAGAACAACCGAAAGCGAGTGTATTAGCACAAAATCAAGATAACAAAACAGAGTCAAAAGCTCCTTCAGAAAAACAAGAAGAGGAGAACGAAGACACCCAAGAACCACCTGCTGGTAATCCAGAGGAGCCAATAGAGCCAACAGATCCTCATGAAAAGGAAAAGCCAGATGGTAAATATGTAGATTTAGAGGAAGAAAAAGCGGAGATTACAAGTATCACAGGAGAGATAACAAAGCTGAGAGAAGAGCTTGCAGCACTAAAAGAGCTTGAGGAAATCACATCCGAAAATTTAGATGGTACTCTAACAGGTTTACAAGACTTGCAAAGCCGATTGGAAATCTTAAACTCTGAGTTAGCTAAAAAAGAAACTGATGGGGA
>DASQMK010000563.1:0-3095 GCA_035645575.1 Metabacillus sp. | reverse complement strand
AGTCATTTCCACCTAATTTATAAATTTTCGGCTCTTTTCCTTCAGAGCCCACATATTTTTGAACTTGATCAATTTGATCAACAGGAACATAAAGCTGGTCACTGCCTTGGTATCGAATATTTAAGTAATCCTTATGAATTCCATTAATCTCAAGTGTTTCAATTCCAAGGTATTTCCCTATCCCATGATTAACATGAACAACATAGTCCCCAATTTCCAGCTCTGAGTAACTCTTAATCCGCTCTGCATTTGAAAGCTTTTGTCTTCTAACCTGCTTTTTGACTCTCTTCTTAAAGAGCTCTTCTTCTGTAATAATAGCTAATTTTTGCATTGGGAGTTCAAAGCCTGTTTGCAAATCTCCTTCAACAATTGAGATTTTGCCAGCTTGCAGAAATTCATCTTCCCCTAAAATCTTAGCCTCAATCTCATAGTCTTCTAATACATCTTGCAGCTTTTTTGTTCTTTCCTCATTTACACCTAAAAATGCAACAGAATAATGTGCCTTCTCCCAACGCTCCAACTCATTTTTCAACACATTCATTTGGCCATGGAAGCTTTGCATTTGTTTGCACGATAGATTTAATATATTTTGAGGGCTAGTATGTGGTACATGCCTTAGAAATAAGGAAAGATAAATGGAAGGCTGCTTGCTTTTTGACATAACTTCCACATAAGAATGCGACATTTTTACATCCTGGAAAATCCTACCTTCCTCTAACAAACCAGTAAACCACTCAGCTTCTTCACGTTCTAACTGATCATATGTCTCATGGATTCTACTTATTTCATCAAGAATTACCATGGAATCTACCGGAAAATAATCTAGTAAACTAGCAGGCGGTTCATAGAAGAGAGATGAGAATTTAAACATATCCTGTGTTAGCTGATTGTTACGTAATCGTTCGATATCATATTGAATATTCTCAATAAGCATTTCTTTTTGCTGTTCATTCTTCATCTTTTTAAGGCTTTTGGCTAGTCCCTCTTCTACTTTTTGGATGCATCTTTCTCTTGATTCATCCGTTACAATCATTTCAACAGCAGGACCGATCATAACACTTTTTAACATCTTAATTGATCTTTGGTCTTCTATATTAAACGATCTAATTGAATCAATTTCGGTATCAAATAATTCAATTCTTATCGCATGGTCTTCTGTAAGAGGATAAATATCGATGATTCCGCCACGGACACTGAACTCTCCCGGAGAACTGACCATATCAACTCTTTCATATCCTAATGAGATAAATTGCTGAATATATTCATCTAAGTCTATATCTTGTCCTAAAGACAATATAAATTGCTTTTGTTTCCAAAGCGATTTAGGTGGTAGTAATCTCCTTATTCCTGCCACCGGAGCTACTACAATGGAATTTTTGCCTGCTGACAATTGATTTAAAACTTCGATTCGTTGAGCTTTTAACTCAGGACTCGCTACAGCAACCTCAGAGGCTATTAAATCATTAACAGGATAGAGATAAACATCATCTTTAATTAAGTTTAATAAATCCTCATAAACCTTTTGAGCTTGGAAGAGGTTATGTGTCACGATTAAGATCGATTTATTTAATTCACGATAGAGTGAAGCCGTAAAAACTGTTCTCGCTGAACCAGAAAGACCTGCGACTAGTTGTTCTTTTAGACCTTCTTCAATGCCAGAAACAATTGTTTTAAAATCATCATTATCATAAAAAAACTGCTGTAAACTTTTCAAGCTCAGCCCCCCTCTCAATATTTCCATTCTTTTTACTTTTTTAGTTTTGCTCCGCATAGCAAATTTCCAAGGAATCAACATTTATATCATTCGTATAAATATAACATTTTACAAACTATCTTCTATCCAATAGTGGAGAGGCAAACAGAAAAACGCTTTGGGTGCCACCCAAAGCTCTTACTGAATGAAGTGCTCCACTTGATGAAAATCAGGGTTTCTATGTAATGCATCCTGACAATCCTCACATATCGTTTTGATGTGCATATCACCATTTTGCTCATATGTAATCATATCCTGCCGTTCATCATGTGTTAAATGATGAAAACCAAGCTGTTCACTAGAAACCGAGATACTATCAAGGCTTCCTACCTTTACACCACAGTGTCTACAATAATAATGCAAAGCCATCATTTGCCTCCTAAAAAAAGGAATATTTTACGTCTAGTATGATCCTTTTTAAAAGAGACTATACATACTGTCGATCAAGATAAGCAAAATGTTAACAGGAATATTATTTAGTTATATTCATTCATCACTTGAACAAAGCTCTTTTGAATCCAGCTTTCACAAGCCTTCGAACTATTATCAATCGCTTGATTGATATCTTCTATTTCTTCATTAGTGAATTTCCCTAATACATAGTCAGTAATTTTTATTCCATTTACTGGACGATCTATTCCTACTCGAATGCGGTTGAACTCCTGTGTTCCTAAGTGGAGAATCATAGATTTAATTCCGTTATGTCCGCCAGCACTTCCTTTAGATCTTAATCGGATTTTCCCAACAGGGAGATCTAGATCATCATATATGACAACGATTTCTTCTGCACTTATATCATAGAAATCCATTAAAGGGCGAATGCATTCCCCCGATAAATTCATGTATGTAAGTGGTTTTAATAATATGACTTTCTCTCCGGAAATATGACCTATACCATATATCCCGTTAAATTTTTGGCGATCAAGAGGAATAGCTAAATCCTCAGAAAGCTTATCAATCACTTTAAATCCAACATTATGCCTGGTATTTTCATATTGTCTCCCAGGGTTTCCAAGCCCAATGATGAGCTTCATAAACACCCTCCTCATCTAATAAAATTATCTATTTGAGAATCATTAGAATATATTATTCATTTAGTATTTTTTCATATTATCCTATTTAGCATATAAATTCTATCCATAAAAGTAAAGTGTCAGCCTCCATTTCCTTAAAATATAGATAATAAGGATCTATACAAAGGTTAATGAAGTACTGACACTATTTTTGTTCTATTTTGTTTATCCCATTCTCAATGGGTAGTAAAAACCCCACCTTATGATTCTAGAGTAGCAAAGAAGATAGATGGGGGATAGCCCCCCATTTTACTCTTCCCGACCTTCTT
>DASQMK010000562.1:0-6922 GCA_035645575.1 Metabacillus sp. | reverse complement strand
ATACCGTTACTTGCATAGAGGGAAGAATAACGGTAAAATACCTTTTAGTGAAAAAACGGTAGCATTTTGTAAGTATAGAACTACTAATATGCTTGAACTTTAGATAAGCGCACGATATCTCGAAGCACAGGATGTGCAAGTGCAGTCTTTGCGACAGGACGTCGCGCATTTAGACTGCCAGCGCCTATCGCCTATCAAACTTCAGATCATCTCCCTACGATAAGTCAACATCGGTTCGCTTTGCTTACCGTGTTTCCTAAATCTTTAGTCGATGCTCCTCCGGTTTGTACGGCGATGACCAAGGCGCTTGCGCTTTTGTTCATAGAAAGGATTGGAAAATCGATGGCAAATGAATTTCGTATTTGTGATGATTGCCAAGCAACAAATATAAAAACACTTGTACCTAAGTTAAAAAAGATAGATTCAGAAGCTAAGATAGATATTGCCTGCCAATCTTATTGTGGTCCAGGAAGAAAAAAATCATTCGCTTTTGTTAACAATCGTCCATTATCTGCACCTTCAGAAGATGAGCTAATTGAAAAGATCGTTCAGAAATTATCAAAATAACATCACCTTTGTGTTTGAAAGCATTGGTGATTTTTTTATTTAGAGGTATGACGTGGGCACTTGGTACATAGATAGGTGTCTAGCTCCAGCGCCCAGCGACTAGTGAACTTCACCCTCCTCCTTACGATAAGTCAACATCGAATCGCTATCGCTCTTCGTGTTTCCTTTATCTCATACGGAGCGCTCCAGTTCATACGTTGCTGAACGGGCGCTTCCGCTTTTCTATATTTTGGGTGTTATTGTCGATTGGAAGCCGATATAATAGATGTGGTAGGAAATATTTGTAGAAAGTTATTAAGTAGAACGGATGTGGAAGACAATGATAAGTGGAAAGTTGTCTGAAGAAAAGGTTTTTAAAGATCCCGTTCACCGATATATACATGTACGTGATAAAGTCATTTGGGATCTTATTGGGACGAAAGAATTCCAGCGATTAAGAAGAATACGCCAACTAGGAACAACTTATTTAACGTTTCATGGTGCTGAGCACAGTAGGTTCAATCATTCACTTGGTGTATATGAAATTGTCCGACGTATTGTGGATGATGTGTTCAAGGGGCGTCCTGAATGGGATGATGAGGAGAGGCTTCTATGTCTTTGTGCGGCATTGTTGCATGATCTAGGTCATGGTCCATTCTCACATTCATTTGAAAAGGTATTTCACCTTGATCATGAAGATTTTACTCAAGCGATTATCCTGGGAGATACAGAGGTTAACAAGGTGTTAACATCGGTAGAAAAGGATTTTCCGAAGAAGGTAGCAGAGGTTATTGCCAAAACCTATGAAAATAAACAGGTTGTAAGTTTAATATCTAGTCAGATTGATGCAGATCGCATGGATTACCTGCAGCGTGATGCTTATTATACAGGTGTTAGCTATGGTCATTTTGATATGGAACGGATTTTAAGAGTGATGAGGCCGCGTGAAGAGCAGGTCGTGATTAAAAGCAGTGGCATGCATGCGGTAGAGGATTATATTATGAGTCGTTACCAAATGTACTGGCAGGTTTATTTTCACCCAGTTACACGAAGTGCAGAAGTGATTTTAACGAAAATTCTCCATCGTGCAAAACAATTGCATCAAGAGTTTTATTCCTTCAAACATGATCCTATTCATTTTTATTCCTTATTTGAAGAAGAGCTGACTCTTCAAGACTATTTAAAGCTAGATGAGTCTGTTATCATGTTTTATTTTCAGTCCTGGCAGGAGGAAGAGGATCCGATCCTACGTGATTTATGTATTCGTTTTATGAATCGACAACTATTTAAATATGTGGAATTTAACCCAAATGTTCAGATGAAGACATTGATGGAATTAACAACATTATTTAAAAAGGCTGGAATCGATCCGGATTACTATCTTGTCGTAGACTCCTCTTCAGATCTTCCATATGATTTTTATCGTCCTGGTGAAGAAGAAGAGCGCTTGCCGATTCATCTATTAATGTCCAACGGTGATCTACGAGAATTGTCACGAGAATCCGAGATTGTCGATGCAATTTCCGGAAAAAGAAGAACAGATCACAAACTATATTTTCCTTTGGATTTAATTGAGGATTTCTCAACAAAACGTACGGCGAAAAAGAAAATACTCGAATTATTAAATATAACCAAATGAAAATTGGCTTATCGATCAAAGAAAGAAGTTAGGAGATGACGGGGAATTGATGAAAGAACATGCAAAGCTGATGAAGGCAATTTCATCTGCTGGGGAAATCATTGGTCGGAAAAAATTACAAAAAATGATTTACATTGCAAAAAAAATTGATTTGCCTTTTTATGAAAAATATAATTTTCATTTTTATGGTCCATACTCTGAGGAACTAACATTGCGTATCGAAGAGCTATGTAATTTAGGTTTTATAAATGAAGTCCATGAAAAGAAAGGCGGATATTTTCAGTACCGCTACTCTTTAACAGAAACAGGAACCGAATTTCTAGGACACTATGATATGGACATGCCCCCATTAAAAGGTTGTATGCTAGACTTAAATGAACAAAGCTCTAGATTTTTAGAATTAGTATCAACAGTATTATATTTTGACGGGCTGGATAAAGAAGAAGTAAAAGAAAAGGTATTTACGTTAAAAAGCAAACAACGTTATACAGAAGAAGAAATTGCTGAGGCATATTCTTATATCGAGAAAATTAAAGAAATCGCTAAAAACGAAACCGCTAAGCATTAGTCTGGCGGTTTTTACGTATAACTTAGTATCCAAAAGTCGAAATGTACCCCATATTCATGGTAAGCTACAGTTAAGTACATATAGCAAAAAGTCGTTATTACAGAGGAGTTCAGAATGAATGAATTTAGCCAATTTTTAGCCTTTCCGTTAGAGATGATTCCATATGTGGTCATTACGCTTATGATTGCTTTTACATTACATGAGTTTGCACATGCCTATGTTGCCTATAAGTTTGGTGATCCAACTGCGAAAAGACAGGGTAGATTAACTTTATCTCCATTGGCTCATTTAGATCCATTTGGAACAATCCTAATTTTTATTGCAGGATTTGGATGGGCAAGGCCAGTGCCAGTTAATCGCTTCCATTTTAAACGTCCGCGTTTAGCTGGAATATTAGTTTCAGTTGCAGGACCATTAAGTAACTTTCTCCTCGCCTTCTTAGGAACCGCAATTTGGTATATACTATTAGCAACAAACACTGTGACCTTGCTTCCTTCACAATATGTAACAGGACTTGAACAGTTTTTTAACATCTTTGTCTCACTTAATGTGATTTTGTTTATTTTTAACTTACTTCCATTTCCGCCGCTGGATGGATATCGGATTATTGAAGACCTGGTACCGGCTCATATTAGACCGAAGTTAGTTCAGTTTGAGAGTTATGGCATTATTATTTTCTTAATTTTAGTGATTACACCGTTAGATGCCTACACGATTCAGCCTATTTTTGAAATTGGTCGAGCTATTGTAATGGGAATTTTCCACTTATTGCTGAACCCATTATTATAATGTCTTAGAAAAAAGGAGGTCCATGATATGGAACAAGAAAAAAAGAAAAAAAGCATAGGGTTTAATATCATAAAAAATGATCCAACAGATGGTCACGGTGGTTTCGGCGTTGGCGCACTCAGTTTAGATAATGTGTCTCCGGTGTTTATCGATATCGAAGAAGGAGAGGCTTTTGTTGATATCGGGGCCATGCACGCAAGAAGTGTTGTTGAAAAAGGAATCAAATTCCTAAAAACGAAAGAAGAAGTTCCAAATGGAAAACCATATTGGCTCGTATGGGTCACAATTGACCGCAAGGCAGAGGGGCCTTACTATGCTGGAGTAGCAGCTTGTGAGTTGACAGTTGATCGCTCAATTAGGAGAGGCTACAAATCATTACCTGAGCATGTGAATCGTATGGATAAATCAATGAAGCGTCATATTATTGTCGACCATATGGATGATCGTTCAAAGGAGATTTTATCCAACTTCTTAAAAAATCACGATAAAACAATGTGGGAGCTTTCTGAGCAAAAATTAAAAGACGATCTAAAAGTTTAAATCTCAAATTTGTCAGAAATGTGACACTTTCGTGAACAAATTGGTAAATTCTTGTGGTTCTTCATGAAAATTAGTAGACTAAATATACAGTTTATATAAAACTAGGACACAAAAAATCCCGAGCCATGCAGGTGCTCGGGGTTTTTTGTTTTGGTGCGGAGGCCTTTATCAACGATTATTAGGATTTATCTCCGATTATGGAGATTTATCAACGATTTTCCGATTTTATCTTCGATTCTGAGAATTTATCGACGATTTGTCAATCTTCGACAAAAATCAACTCTCACGATTCATCTCATTTTAAATGTTTAATCCCACCATTTAAACTTATCAAGCCAGCTTTCTTTTTCCTTTTGATCAGGTTTCTCCACTTCTGGAGCTTCACCATTACCGACATGTTCATCACAGTATTCAGTTGGCTCAGTGCCTTCAATAAAATATGTGAGTCGCTTTACAGGACAGTCCTTTGTGGCGAGTTTTCCACTTGCAGGGTTAATATAAACCCCAACAACGCCATCTGGTGGGCGGAAGGCTTTCACTGATTGATCGTCTAGAGCTTCCTCCATAAAAGTTGACCAAATTTCTTTTGCATAGCCGCGTTCTTGAACAAGATTGATTGTTTTTCCTTTGTCATACCCTGTCCAAACTCCAACTGCGAGCTGTGGGGCAAACCCAATCATCCAGCTATCTGATGAGGTGGTTCCTGATTTGCCTGCATAATCTCGAGTAAGAGAATCAGCAATGCTGTGGCCTGTGACAGATGTATAATCATTTAATGTTGTTTCAAACATTCCTTTCATCATATGTGTTGTGACGAAGGCTGCTTTCTCATCTAATGCTTGCTCTTTTGCCTGTTTAGACTCATAGATAACATTTCCTGCTGTATCCACAATTTTTGTCACAAAGGTAGGCTCAATTTTTTTTCCTCTATTTCCTAGCATTCCATATGCATTTACCATATCAACTAAACGGACAGGTGAAGTACCTAACGCAGCCGATGGATTTTTCTTAATTCCGGTACTAAGTCCAAAAAGCTTGCCAGTCTTGATAAGCTCATCCATTCCGATAAACATATGTGTTTTCACAGCATAGATATTGTCAGACAAGGCAATAGCCTGTAGCATCGTAATAAAATCATTCGCATAATAGTCGTTATAGTTACTCGGCTTATAGGAAGCCTTTCCATTATCATAAGTAAAAGCTGTTGGCTCGCTTTTCATTTCAGTCGATGGAGTAAAGCCATTCATGATTGCTGAGTAATAGAGTAAAGGTTTAATTGTTGAACCTGGCTGCCTTTTTGCTTGAGTTGCCCGGTTGAAGGGACTTTCATCATAATTTCGTCCGCCTATCAATGCCTTTACATAGCCGGTCTTTGGATCAACCGCAACAAACCCGGCTTGAATTTCGGAGGACTCATGAATGGTATCACCAACAGTTTCCTCAGCAAGCTTTTGCATGTCAGCGTCTAATGTTGTATAAATTTTTAATCCTTTTGTCTGGATGGCTTGTGCATCTAATCCTAATTTATCAGATATATCGCTTAGCATTGCATCTTGGAAATACGGAGCTAATCTTGTTTGAACGGTTTCTGTTTTCTTTTTATAAACAAGCTCAGTCTTTAATGCTGATTGGTACTGCTTTTCGGTAATGTATCCAACATTCTTCATCGTTTTTAAAATAATTTCTTGTCTTTCCTCAGCTTTTTCTTTATTCGCGTATGGAGAATAAAGGGTCGGTCCTTTTGGAATACCGGCAAGCATAGCAGCTTCTGCAAGAGTTAAATCGCTTGAGCTTTTTCCAAAATAATAATTAGCTGCAGCTTCAATTCCATACACTCCGTGTCCATAATAAATAGTGTTCAAATATCCTTCTAAAATCCGATCCTTACTATAATTTTGTTCTAATCGAATCGTATATAAAGCCTCGGTCGCTTTTCGCTGCCATGTTTTTTCGTGCTCTAAAAATAGATTTCGAGCGTATTGCTGGGTAATAGTACTGGCGCCCTGTACCTTTGCTCTTGCTTTTAAATCTGCTAAAGCGGCCCCGGCAATTCGTTTATAATCAAAGCCATGATGCTGATAAAAGCTTCGGTCCTCAATCGCAATAGTGGCTTCTAGGACATGGGGAGAAATATGATCAATGTCTACCCAATATCGCTTTTGCCCATTGTGTAATTCTCCTATTTTTGAGCCATCACTTGCATAAATGATCGTTGATTGTGGAACTGATAAAGAAGGAGGACCAAGCCATTTTGCATAAAGCACAATGCTTAAAATGATTGTTGAAAAAAAGATTAATAATAACAAACCGATAAAAATGAGTGCACGTATTGTTTTAAGCGTGATTCGCAATCGCTTAGGTGTGATCACATCCATGAAGCTCACCTCCATTCATTGCCTTTTTAGACATACTGTTAGCTATTATGTGTTTTTTTCAGTGATTTTAAACATTTTAAAAAAAGTCATAGATTTTTTCCTGATTTTCTGCTAGATTCATGTATAGTTTGAAAAGAAAAAGGGACAAGGGGACAGGTACTATGTCCCATAATTAAATGGAAAAATGGGACAAGAAACCTGTCCCTCTGTCCCAAGTTGAAAGGATGGTTAATATGAGTGAATTATGGTATACAGAGAAGCAAACGAAGAATTTTGGGATTACATTAAAAGTAAAACAAACGTTACATACAGAACAAACGGACTTTCAATACTTAGAAATGGTCGAAACAGAAGAGTTTGGTAACATGCTATTTCTTGACGGTATGGTTATGACTTCACAAAAGGACGAGTTCGTCTACCACGAAATGGTGGCACATGTTCCTTTATTTACTCACCCAAACCCTG
>DASQMK010000561.1:0-2931 GCA_035645575.1 Metabacillus sp. | reverse complement strand
ACAACTGGTTTACCTTTATGCATAATACAAAGATGCTGACATAGTTCTTCCACATGCTCCATTCGATGACTCGCAAAAACAATTGAAGTACCTGCTTCCTTCAAGTCAATCACAGCCTTTTTTAGAAGCTCTACATTAATTGGATCCAACCCGCTAAATGGTTCATCTAATATTAGAAGCTTTGGTTTATGTAAAACCGCTGCGATAAATTGTATTTTTTGCTGGTTTCCTTTTGAAAGCTCTTCAACCTTTTTATTAGCATACTCTGTAACATTAAATCGTTGCAGCCAGTGGTTCATTTCTTCTAACACTTGCTGCTTAGACATTCCTTTTAATCTACCTAAATACATGAGTTGATCCTTCACCTTAAGTTTAGGATACAAACCTCGTTCCTCTGGTAAATAACCAATCTTGTCACTTTCTTCATACGAAATTTTATTTCCATTCCATTTAATCGTACCGTCAGTAGGATTTAATAACCCTAAGACCATCCGAAATGTTGTCGTTTTCCCTGCCCCATTAGCTCCAAGGAAACCAAAAATTTCATTTTCCGGTATTGTTATTGAAAGCTGATCAACAGCAAGATATGAACCAAAACGCTTTGTCACATGATCAATTGTTAAACTCATATTTCCCCTCCTCAATATGTACTACGAATATGGAAAAAGAAGGTTTCATCTTTATGCAGGAAAACTCTACTAAAATAAGAATACTATGAAAGTATGGATCTACAACAAGGGAGGAATGGCGAATGGCAATTTACCACTTAACAGTTTTCGAAAAAAATGGAGAAAAGCTATTAGATGAAAGCTTTGAAGCCCAAAGTGAAAAAGAGGCAAAAGATATCGGGCAAAGAAAGTTAGAGGAAAAAAACTATACAGATAAAACTCATCGTTGCACATCATCATCAGGAAAGCTTATATTATTCGCTAGATAAGTAACATTATAAGATATTAAAAGGGCAGTCTCCTATTAAGACTGCCCTTTAGTTGAATAACCTTTATTTACCTGTAAACTGTGGAACACGCTTTTCTAAAAAGGCCGCTACCCCTTCACGGTGATCTTCCGTTCGTCTCATTTCAAGCTGACTTTTTGTTTCAAGTTCTAACGTTTGGACTAGCTCATGTTTTTCTTGAGAGCTAAAAAGTACTTTGGATGCTATCATGGCCTTTAATGGTCTTGCTTCTAATTTTCTTTTCATTAATTCAATCTGTTCCTCTGTATCTCCTTCATAGATCCTATCAATCATTCCGACTTTCACTGCATCGTCACTGGGGATAGATTTCCCTTCCCAGATCACCTGTTTCGCTCGATGCTCACCTAATCGTTTCTTTAAGAAGAAATGACCGCCACCATCTGGAACAAGACCTATGTTGATAAAATTCATGGCAACTTTTGCGTTCTTTTCCGCTATAACTTGATCACATGCCATTGCAAAGCTTAGACCTAAACCAGCAGCTGCTCCATTGATAAGACTTACTGTGACAGCTGGCATTGTGTATAGTGTGACAATAATATTTTTGATCTTATCCATGACATCATCAAAACCATCTTCATCCTTACTTGATAACATTGTCTTGAGGTCACCGCCTGCACAAAAAGCTTGGCCCCTTCCTGTAATAAATAAGAGATTGATATCAGAATTCTCTATTTCACTTAGACATTCTGAAAGTTCACTTAGCATTTGTACATCCACTGCATTTAAGGATTTCACTCTGTTTAAATATAATGTCGCTGCATTCCCCTGTTTGACCAATTCAAGTGTATCATAAGCCATTTCTTCCACCCCTTATTTTTATTTCAATATATTAATTCTAAAAGAAGTCAAGGATATCCTGCTTTTTTCAATGGCTGTTGGCATACTTTGTTGCTAAATAAGTATATTGCATGGTTGATTGCAGCTCCAGGACGCTCGCTACAATCAACCTAATCAATTTTTGTCCAGATAATCTGTTAAAAAACAACATTCTTAATGTATAGAGCGCCTCAAAAAAAGCAGTGGAAACTTTACCAAGTAAAATCCCTACCGCTTTATCTATTATTTAGAAAATATTTCCTCTAATATCTTAATTTTTTCAGCTGTATAATGCTCGAATCCATCATTGTAGGATTTTGGATCCTTTGGATTGGCAAAATGCGTAATTTTTCTTGTTGTCGGATGAACAAATTTACTTGCTGCTCCGCATCCAATTCCGATAATGGTCTGCTGCTCTTCCATAATCATGATGTTATAAATACTATCTTGACCTTTAAGTGCATAGCCAACATTCTCTAAATTGCCTAAGATATTTTTTTGACGGTATAAATAATAAGGGGCATAATCGTGATCCTTTGTCCATGAAACAGCATGATCCATCATTGTGGTAATTTCTTCACGGCTCGCTACCTTGTATTTATGCTTGTTTTGCGTCATTTCTGAAGCACGTTTGAATGAAAGAGTATGAACAGTCAATGATTCAGGCATAAGTTTTGATGACTCTGAAAGGGAATAATCAAACTCCTCAACTCCTTCACCAGGTAAGCCGATAATCAAATCCATATTAATATTATTCATCCCCATACGCCTTGCTAAATGAAATTTCTCAATCGTCTCTTCCACTGTATGATGACGGCCAATTGCTTTTAGTGTTGCCTGTGTATATGATTGCGGATTAATACTAATTCGATCGATCTTCCATTTATTCAACACTTTAAGCTTTTCTTCAGTGATTGTATCAGGTCTGCCAGCTTCAACCGTGATTTCGCGAATATTCTTTACATCAGGGAATGATTCGACCATCTCTTCGTAAAGCATATCCATCTCTTCTGCGGTGATGCTTGTTGGAGTTCCTCCACCATAATAAACAGTGGTAATCTTGATATCATTGTCTTTTAACCACTGGCCAATCGCTCTCATCTCATAGTGAAGTCCACCTAAAAATGATGTGACAG
>DASQMK010000560.1:0-3344 GCA_035645575.1 Metabacillus sp. | reverse complement strand
TTTGATGAGAAATTAAAAAGACTACTAAAAATTGGTTGTGATCGCTTTCAGTTACCAGAGGGGAATATTTCGAGGATTACTGGAGAAGATTATAAAATTCTCCAAACGATTACTGAGATGCCAAGTGTAAGGAAAGCTGGGGATGTTCTGCCGCTTAATGAAACCTGTGCGAGAAAAGTAGTTGAAATGCTCGAGCCTGTTCATATAAAAAAAGCTTTTGCTAAAAAAAGGCGACCGACTATCATAAGTGAATATGTTGGAGCACCGATTTTTGTCAATAACGCTTTTTATGGAACAATTTGCTTTTTTTCGTTAAATCAAACATGTCGAGTTATTACTAATTCCGACCTTGAGTTTTTACAATTAATGACGCAATGGGTTGGTTTTGAGATTGAACGTTTGCAGGCGGAGACAAAATTATGGGAAAGTCAGGAGCGGTTCCAACAAATTGCCAATAATATTAAAGAAGCGTTTTGGATATTTGATTTAGAGAAAAACGAGCTTATATATATGAGTTCAGCCTGGGAGGAGATCTCAGGGAGAACGGGTGAGCAATATTATGAAGATAAAACATTGTGGTTAAATTGTATATTACCTGAAGACCGCGAAGATGTATTGGGAAAATTCAGAAATATTAAAAAGAATGAGAAGTTTGAATTTGAATATAGGATAATTCATACTGATGGTTCGATTCGCTGGATACGGAACCGTGTCGTTCCTATTATGAATACGGAAGGTAAGGTATACAGGCTGGTAGGGGTAGCAGAGGATATAACTGATGCCAAATTAAATGAGGATTTAAAAAGGAAATCTGATAAGCTCGCTGCTGTTAGCCAACTTGCAGCAAGTATTGCCCATGAAATACGGAATCCTTTGACAAGTGTTAAGGGCTTTATGCAACTAAAGCATGATGAAATCTGCTTTTTTAAAGAGCTTATCCTATCAGAGTTAGGTCAAATGGAAGACTTTATCAATGAAATGCTGATTCTTGCTAATTCTCATCTTGGCATTAAACGTAGTTTTTATAATGTTAATGAGATGATGTCAGATGTATTACTTGCCAATGAGGAACTATGTCAACTCTTTAATATTACTTTTCATTTTGATCCGCAGGTTAATGTGAAGATTTTATGTGATGAAAATCAAATAAAGCAGGTGTTCCAGAACATCATTAGTAATGCGATAGAATCGATGGCAAATGGTGGGACAATTCATATTCAGATTGGAATGGAAAATGAAGAATCTATTTATATTTTAGTGATAGACCAGGGGGTTGGAATCGCCCAAGAAAGGATCGCTAAGCTCGGAGAACCGTATTACTCAAACAAAGAAAAAGGGAGCGGGTTAGGCTTAATGATTAGTTATAAAATTATTCAAAACCATAAGGGGAACATACTTTTCACAAGTGAACTTGGAAAAGGAACAACAGTTAAGATCATCCTGCCGCTTGAACATCAAGTATAATAAAACAACAAAAGAGGAGCGAGATAATCGCTCCTTTTGAATACCTCTTTAAAGCGCCATTTTCATAATGCGTTCTAAAAAAGAACTCTTTATTAGTTTCAACCACAAATGATAACTGATACCATTATAAATATATCCCATCATTGTTCGGTAATGTTTTTTCAGGTAAAAAGACGAAACCTTTATGTAATAAAGATACATTCAATTTATTCTTTTTAGCTAACAGGAAATTACTGGCATTTGTCGAATAAGATTTATTGGCAATGTTTAAGGGAGGATAATAGATGTTACATGCACGAGAAGGGCAAGTTGAAATAGAAAGTAGAAAAACTGCATCTGAAGTTCCCTATGTAGTAGGAATTGGTGCTTCTGCTGGAGGACTTGAAGCCATCGAACAATTTTTCCAGAGTATGGATCATCACATCGATGCAGCATTCGTAATTGTGCAACACTTATCATCGAAGTACAAAAGCTTTATGCCGGAATTACTAGCGAAATCCACTAACATGCAAATAATCTTAGCAAAAGAAGGTTTACAGCTTACTGAAAAAACTGTGTATTTATGTCCGCCAAATCATTACATAACAATAAACGATCAAGGAATTGTTCACTTGGAAGAATATGATGCTAGTCAGCCTGTACATAACCCTATAGATACATTTTTAACTTCAATCGCAACTTATGCACAAACAAAAGCAATTGGGGTTATTTTATCGGGAAAAGGAACGGATGGTACAAAAGGACTCATTGATATACATGAAAAAAGTGGACTTTGTCTTATTCAAAATGAAACAGCTAAATTTATTGATATGCCTGAAAGTGCTATTAAATCAGGGGTAGGAGATTACATACTAAGTCCAAAAGCAATGCCTGAGCAAATTAGTCATTATATTACAACAAAGCCAATTGATTATACTGATACTGCTTTAAAACAAGTGTTAATGATGATTCATAAAAAAAGCGGGATCGATTTTTCAATGTACAAAAAAAATACTGTTTTAAGAAGAATCGAACGCCGTATGAGCTTAATAGAAGAATCCGTTCCAACACTAGAAGCCTATAAAAACTATTTATTAGAAAACCCGATAGAGATCCGATATTTACAAGAAGATTTACTTATTGGGGTCACTCATTTTTTTAGAGATATAGAGGCTTTTAACTATTTACAGCAATACCTTATTCCCAAAATGGTAGATGAAAATATTCAAAGAGGACGTAATAAATTAAGAATTTGGGTAGCTGGTTGTTCATTAGGACAAGAGGCATATTCTCTTGCGATTTTATTTCATGATGAAATAGAAAAAAGAGGATGTGATATGGACCTTCAGGTTTTTGCGACAGATATTGATCGTGATGCAGTAAAATTTGCAAGCCAAGGTTGTTATTCAGAGCAAATTGTTTCAACCATTCCGAAACATCTTTTAGTGAAATACTTTGATAAAGAAGGAAGCGATTATCAAGTTAAGAGAGAGATTAGGCATAAAATTGTGTTTGCTCCCCATAACATGGCAAAGGATTCACCTTTTGTCAATTTAGATTTGATAAGCTGTCGGAATGTCATGATTTATTTTCAAACTGAGCTTCAACAACAAGTATTGTCCCTTTTTCATTTTGCACTGAAAGAGAAAGGTTATTTGTTCTTAGGACCTAGTGAAACAATTGGTAAGCTATCAAATCTGTTTACTTCAATTAATAATAAATGGAAGATCTTTAGCAATGAAGTGTCAGACATTCAATATGTCTCTCAAGCTTTTCTTACTCCTAAAGAATCTCCTAATCAACAAGGGAAGGATAGAAGAAATTTGGAGCATCTTCGTGAATTGAATCGGTTTCAGCACCCAGATGAGCTATACGTTTCTTTAATGGAGGAGATATTGCCG
>DASQMK010000559.1:0-8683 GCA_035645575.1 Metabacillus sp. | reverse complement strand
TCAATCGAATAACCTTGAAATTATTAAGATTTGTAACGAATCAAGCATCTCAACAACAACTGAGGAAAGAGGGTTAGGCACCTTTGACATTGAGATGTTACAAAAGGCAGCAGATACGTATAAAAGATTAGGACTGGTGGAAAACACACTGGACATGGAGGACATTGTAACAGAGGAACTACTCCCTAATAAATAACAGGAGATATAAAATGAAATTTCAAAACAAAGTTGTACTTGTCACAGGATCAAGCCGTGGAATCGGGGCATCCCTTGCAAAGGGCTTTGCCAGAGAAGGCGCTACTGTTGTCGTTAATTATGTGAAAAACAAAACAGCAGCTGATGAGGTCGTTTCAGCTTGTATCGAGCTTGGCGGAGATTCTTGGGCCATTCAAGCCGATGTTACGCAGGAGCAAGCTGTTAAGGATATGGTCGATGAGATCCTACTAGAAACAGAAAAAATTGATGTGGTCGTAAACAATGCTTTTAGACCCTATACTTTTAATCCTGAACAACGAAAATTAGCGTGGCAACTCACTTGGGGTGATTATCAGGACCAAATAGATGGTGCACTCCGATCTACTCATTATCTATGCCAGGCCGTCATTCCAGCTATGAAAAAACGAGTTCAAGGAAGCATTATTAACATGGTCAGTAATTTAGTTGAACGACCTATCGTACCTTACCCAGACTATACAACAGCTAAAAGTGCTGTTGTAGGGTATAGCAGAAATTTAGCTGCTGAACTTGGGCCTTTTGGAATTAGAGTAAATTGTGTAGCACCAGGACTTGTCTATCCAACCGATGCAAGCCGTGATACTAAAGAGGAAGTAAAGGAAATGATCATTACCCAAACACCATTAAGACGGCTTGCTTCACCAAGTGATATTGAAGGTCCGGTCTTATTCTTAGCTTCAGATTGGAGCAAATTTATGACAGGGCAGACACTATATGTAGATGGCGGTCTTGTTATGTAAACAAAAGTAAAGGGGATAAATCAAATGGAACGAACACAATTCATAAATGCGTTAGAACATGTTAGAAATACGAATCCACTTGTTCATAATATTACAAATGTGGTTGTCACAAATTTTGTAGCAAATGGCCTTTTAGCATTGGGAGCATCACCAGTCATGGCCTATGCAAAAGAAGAAGTCGCAGATATGGCCAAAATAGCCGGAGCTCTTGTGTTAAATATCGGAACTCTTACACATGATGAAATTGAAGCAATGATCATCGCAGGGAAATCAGCAAACCAACATGGAGTACCTGTTGTGTTTGATCCTGTTGGGGCGGGCGCAACTCCATTTCGTACAGAAACATCACATCGTATTGTTGAGGAGATAAAGATTTCCGTTTTAAGAGGGAACGCAGCCGAAGTGGCAAATGTCATTGGCGAGGACTGGGCCATTAAAGGTGTAGATGCTGGTGAAGGTTCTGGTAATATCATTGAGCTAGCCCAAAATGCAGCTAAAAAACTTCAAACAACGGTTGTTATTACTGGTAAGGATGATGTTGTGACAGATGGAGAAACAACCTATATTGTGCAAAACGGTCACCCTATTCTAACAAAAGTAACAGGTACTGGCTGTTTATTAAGCTCGATCATTGGTGCTTTTTCAGCTGTTGAAAAAGACTTGATCGCAGCTTCAGTTTCAGCTCTTACGGTTTACGGGGTAACGGCAGAGCTTGCTGCACAAAAAACTGTTAAAGAGGGACCTGGCAGCTTCCAAATTGAATTATTAAATCAATTAATGAATGTTTCAACTGATGATTTACATGCTCATATGAAGGTTGAAAAATTGTAAAAACATAGAGGGAGAGTGAGATCATGACAATAAGAAAAGCATTAACGATAGCAGGATCAGATAGTGGAGGCGGAGCTGGCATTCAAGCAGATTTGAAAACCTTTCAAGAGTTAGATGTGTTTGGAATGTCAGCCATTACAGCTGTAACTGCACAAAATACACTTGGTGTTCATGGTGTCTATCCATTATCAGTTGAAGCCGTTATAAAGCAAATTGAGGCGATTGGTAATGACCTTGGAGCGAATGCAGTAAAAACGGGGATGTTATTTAGTAGTGAAATTATCCGTGCTATTTCAGATTGTATCAAGACGTATAAATGGGAAAACGTTGTTGTAGATCCAGTTATGATTGCAAAAGGTGGAGCCTCATTGTTACAAGATGAAGCCGTCTTCGCTTTGAAAGAAGATTTACTTCCTTTAGCCACGGTGATTACACCAAATATTCCGGAGGCAGAAGTTCTTGCTGAGATGAGTATTCGTACAATAGATGATCGCTTAGAAGCGGCGAGACGATTACATGAACTAGGTGTCAAACATGTTGTTATGAAGGGTGGACATAGTGATGAAGAGGAGTTAATAGACATCCTTTATGATGGCGAAGAATTTACTTATTTTAATGGGAAACGGATGGAAACAAAAAATACTCATGGCACAGGGTGTACTTTTGCTGCGGCACTAACAGCTGAACTTGCAAAAGGAAAATCAGTGAAGGATGCAGTTGAAACGGCAAAACAATTTATCCAAGCCGCAATCGAAGATGACCTTGAAATTGGCGGTGGTCACGGTCCGACAAATCATTGGGCATACCAACGCCGACAAAGAGGTGAAAAATAAATGCCAAGAATTTCAAATAACAAGATGAGGAAATTACTAAACGTATATTTCATTATGGGAAGCAATAATTGTGTCTCGGAACCTGCAAGTGTATTGGAACAGGCCATTAAAGGTGGAATCACAATCTTTCAGTACCGGGAAAAAGGAAAAGGTGCCTATACCGGTGATGAAAAATTTCACTTTGCAAAGAAATTACAAACAATTTGCAAAGAAAACAACATTCCTTTTATTGTTAATGATGATGTTGAGTTAGCCCTTCAACTTGATGCAGATGGTGTTCACATTGGTCAGGAAGATGCATCTGCAAAAGAGGTTCGACAGAAGATTGGCGATAAGATTCTGGGAGTTTCAACTCATAACCTAGAAGAAGTAAAAAAAGCGATTGATGAAGGTGCGGATTATGTTGGGATCGGACCTATCTATCCAACTAAGTCAAAGGAAGATGCAAAAACTCCTCAAGGGACAAGCCTGATAAATGAAGTTCGGATCAATGGAATTGAGATCCCAATTGTAGGAATTGGTGGAATCACTTCAGAAAATGCAGCCCCTATTAAAAAAAGCGGGGGCGATGGTGTAGCTGTCATAAGTGAAATTAGTCTTGCAAAAGACCCAAAGGAAAATGCCAGTAAACTTGTTCGGGCCATCACTTTTTAATCTTTGCAATTGATTTATATGTTAAACTATCATTTATTTTGTTAAAGTTTTTTCACACATTTTAACAAGCTCCTCTATTAGCAGACAGATAAATTAACTAATCTGTTACTAAAGAGAGGAGCTTATTTTATATGTCGTTAATGTAATCTAGATGTTGATGTGAATTTTAAATGTATATCCAACCATTCAAATTTTATAATTATACTTCCCATTTTCAATATCGCTTTTAATGGAACGAATATACTCCCTCAACTCAGTATCCAAATTATTCTTATCAATTTCATCAATCGTGAAGTTAATTATTCTAGCCTCTTTCCAATCCATTACCTTTATTAATTTATTTTGACCCTTCCAGTAAACATACATAATGTGATATCTGTTACTCATGAAAATCAACTCTAAGAATATCTCTATGTTTCAAATAAAATATATCCCCGTGTAAATCCATAAGTCGAAGTTCCTGTTTAAACAGATCAATATAATGATTTTTGCCTACATAAAGCCTCATACCTCCTTTTTCGAAGTATGTAAAAACAAGTTCTTTATTATTTTCCATTGCCTCATAAATGATTTGATTAATTTCGTCCAATTGATGTGTATCAAGTATAGGTTTTTCTACAGTATCTGAAGTTTTATCATACACTCTAATCATAATTCCCATCCTTTTTTAATATCATATCCTTATTATACGAAAATATGTTCGATTTTCCAGTATAAAAGGAACGTGTGTTTGCATATAATATAACTAAAGGAGTTGATATGATGAATGGTTTACTACAAAGGTCTAAAGAAGAAAAATTTCCAATTGAAATAATTTATATATCAAATACCGGAGAAATTACTCAACGAACGATTATTGTAAAAGAAATTCAAAGTGAGTATATTAAAGCCTTTTGCCTTTTGAAACAGCAACCACGTTTATTCAATCGTTCAAATATCCTATCAGCTGCAAAAAGGCCAATAAAAAGTAATATAAATTATGCATAAAATAAGGTGCGGTTACCATTTTAGTCCAAATTTCGAAGTAATTAATTACAGTTTATGGTAAAATAAGAAGTACTTCTATATTTAAGAGGCACTCGAAAAAGGGATAAGTGGAAACTCTCCATAGATAATATAGTCTTTTTTCAGAAATGGTTTAAAATGCATTTGGGAGGTCACATGTAATATGATTCGTTTTATCACTCAATTCGGTGTTGCCGCTATGTTCCTTTTATTTTCTACGGCTGTTGCTTGGTATGAGGGAAGTGCGATTTTGAATAATCCTTGGGAATGGAGATATTCTACACCTTTTACACAGCTGATTAATGGAGAAGTAAGTAATCAAAGTGACATTTCACAATTGGATTACTTTATTTATGCTTCTAAATTTAAACCTGCTTTTCCCATTATTATGATTTTAAGCAGTTTATATATATTAATTCTTAGTGGTTTCTACTCCTTAAAACAAAAGAAAAAATGGTTTTCTTACTATTTATTAGTATTAGGAGGAGGATTATTTCTATTTAGCTATTTTACCTTTAATTCTCCAACAGTCGGTGGTCGTATACTGTTCTCTCTATTTATAATTTGTGGCTTATTATGTGTAACAACTGCTTTAAGCATTCACTTTCAAATTTTAGATAGAATTAGGACGAAGAACGTTATGGGCTAGACTTAAATTTTAACTAATAAGAATTAGAAAATCCTTTAAAATTTCTCTAATTGGTGCGTCCCTAAAATTTCAATTTATTAGCAAATTGCTTCATTTCAATTACTACCTTCTGCACTCAGCTGTTACTAGGGTCATATATTTGAACTGATTATTTAAAGAAACCCGGATATTTACGTGAATTGTTTTAAACATACTTAAGGAGTCCTTTTATGAAAATAGATTCAAAAATGAGGAAAATACAACAAAAATATAGGGATGAAATTAAATTTAAAAACAAACAGGGAAAACACGCTTTTGAGGCAGCAGGAGTCATTTTTTTATTTTTCTTGCTATTGTTTGTTGGAATTAAATTTAATTTTTTTGATTCTGATGGTATTCAGCCAATTCCAGTTGATGATTTTGAGAATAGATGGATGTACGTTATTCCTCAAATCGATGATTCTTTAAAGAATAGCAGTAGCGTTTATACAGGGATCGCAATAGACTTTAACCCACTACCAATAAAAATTATTTTGAAAACTTCATTTCAAAAATCAAAAATAAATGATGAGAACATTCTAAATGAACTTATTAATCTCGCTAATGAAAATATAAAATCAAATAACTTGCCTGCATCTAATGAAACCTACGAAATAATAGTAATAGGAAGTAATAATGAAGAAATAACACGTAAAGTATTTAATAACAGCTAAAAATAAAGAGAAACGTTTATGAAGAAAGTTTAAGTGAGAATATGTAATTTTACCATATTAATAAAGTAAGATTTTGGATTTAAAAGGAGAAGTGTTAGTGAGGAAAATAACCATCTTATTATTCATATTACCTTTCGTAATCGGATGTAATTCAAATCATACAAATAATGATATTTTTCAATATAAAGATTCGTTTGTTGGTGATAACAGTGCAGTAATAAGTATTGTTAATCAAATACAAGCGGCAGAACATTTTAATGGGATTGAACTAAAAACAAAGGAGGAACCATTTGGTATCATTTTAAAGTATGATTTGTTTGATAAAGAAACAGTAATTAATAATGCTACATATTTGTTTACATTGATTCAAAATGTGAACTGGATCACATTTAATTCTAAATTGGATGACTACTCAATTTCGCGAGAAGAACTAGAAGCATGTTATGGAAGAGACTTGAATGAAATCGATAACGAAGATGAACTAAGAGAACTTATCCAGGAAACAATAGAAATTGAAAATAAAGTCAATCAGTTTCTTAACTAAGTAGAAGTATTTTACAATCATTTATATGATAAAACTTGGTAAGAAGAATAGGCTGAGGTGGTGATTGGAATGGAGATTCGTTCTGTGAATAGTTCAGACTACTATAAGATTTCTCCTTTAATTAATGAGTGGTGGGGCGGAAGAAATATGTCTGATATGTTGCCAAAGTTGTTTTTTGAACACTTTTCAAATACAAGTTTTATTGCTGAAAAGGATGGAGAAATTGTAGGTTTTTTAATTGGGTTTCTCTCTCAATCTCATTTAAAAGAGGCATACATCCATTTTGTGGGAGTTCATCCGAATTACAGAAAGAACAGCATTGGTAAACAATTATATAATCATTTTTTTAATGTAGTACTACAAAATGGGAGGAAGATTATCCGATGTGTAACATCTCCTGTAAATGAAGTTTCAATTACTTATCACACTAAAATGGGATTTGAAATAGAAAACGGGGATAAAGATTCTGGTGGTTTTTCAGTAAACACAAATTATGACGGCATAAATCAAGATCGAGTTTTATTTGTGAAATATTTAGAATAATCTTATGTTTTTTGTTGAACTAATAATACTTGAATATGTGAACAAGCATTGATGTTGGAGAACAGATTACTCAGTTATAATTATTTTTCCCACTTAAATAATAGATAATCTATTTTATTGGTTTATAAATATCTGTTCTCTTACTTTAACAAGTAGAAAATATATCCCTGATATAGTTTGAGTAACTAAAAAAACAGGGAAGGAATAAGAAAGCTTAAAACCTTTTTGAAATGTAATAATGTCCATAAGTGTTAAAAGCCAAAGTGCAGCTACTCCAATTAGTGACCAAGTCAATACATAAACAATAAAAGTCCGTTTGGTAATCCTAAAAACTTCATAAAAATAAAAAAAGAGATATCCAAAAGGTGCAAATAATAAATAATAAAAAATATCTGTCACTTCATAATTGTTTAGGTCATTAACTTTATAATAGTCAACTAATCCACCCCCAATAGTAAAATCGAATAAAGTTCCAAGTGAAAATCCCCAAAGCAAACTAAAAATTTTCATTTGAAGTGTTAGTTTTTTGGGGAGGAGAAAAACGACTAAGTATGCTGTAATATTTAAAATTAAGAGGAAAACTTCATTTTTATCGAAACTCTCCCAAGGTATCATTTAACTTTCACCTCAATTTGGCTAAGTTTACGGAAGTAAAATAGAAAGAAATATGTAATTAAATTTAGTGAAAAGAGGTATAAGATATCATAGATAATATTCCATCTTATAACTTTTGTTATATCAAAATAATTACTAATAACAACTAATAAAGTTAAAATGAAAACTGAGAACAAAATCGTAATGAATGATTTCACTACAGAGGTAGCTGAATCTAATAAATTCATGTTTGTAACAATTATTAATGGTATGGTTATGCTCCGGCTGATTAAAAAGGCAGTATGATTTAAAGGTTTTGAGGATATTTCAACAAGTTTCCACTCTTCATAGATAAACCAGGACCAATTTATACTAATAATGAGAGCAAATAGTATGACAAATGAATTTTCGATAAACGAAAGTTTCTTTTTCATAACTACAAATATTACCGTTATGAGCCATGAAGCAAAGAAGATAATGGCAAATCCCAATTTCGGCCCTCCTCAAAAGCTTTTGTCTTATTGTCTACTTTTTGATATAAATATATTCTTTCCAATGCTTAAAGTTAAAGAGATTATTTTTGATAGGAAGGATCGTTTTTTATTTCATCACTAATTCTTCATAAGTTTACATTTCCAATACATTTCTTTGTTCGTTATTCAGAGGTTCTAATTTTTGTACAAGGTCACAAATAATTTTGGGTTGAAGGGTGTTTACCTCATATAAAGAAATATCCTTCAATATGTCCAATTCAATATTAATGTTTAGGCTGTTTTCGTAATTATTGTTGCTTTATCTATGAAGAAAGAGAATATTTACATTTTTTGTTGTATGATTAAAGTAGAACAAAGTGTAAATTTGGAGGTGAATTTGAATTGCATTATAAAGAATTTGGAGATGGAAATTCTGCACTGATGGTCTTTATTCATGGTGGCGGAGTAAGTGGTTGGATGTGGGATAAGCAAATTGAATATTTTAGTTCAAAGTTTCACTGCTTAGTTCCCGACATGCCTGAACACGGAAGAAGTAAAAACGGGGTACAATTTACGATAAATGATGCTGCTGATGAAATCATTGAACTAATTAAAGAGAAAAGCAAAGGTAAACGTGTTATAGCAATAGGTTTCTCGTTAGGCGCTCAAGTTTTAATTGCTATGCTTAATCAGAAACCTAACCTGATTGATTTCGCTATGATTAACAGCGCTTTAGTTAAACCAGTTCCTTTCGCTAATGCTCTAACCAAATCAATGATGTTTGCATTCCCACTGGTAAGATATAAAGCATTTTCCAAAATTCAAGCAAAGTCAATGTACATAGATGGTGATTACCAAGACATTTATTATCAAGAGAGTTGTCAAATAAAC
>DASQMK010000558.1:0-6433 GCA_035645575.1 Metabacillus sp. | reverse complement strand
AATTGCTTTTGTTGGAGGACGTCCTGGAATGATTTCTGAAGCAACTGGTGCAACCGCATTGATCATGGTCACGTTAGTTGCTGATTATGGACTTCAATATTTACTCGCAGCAACAATCTTAACGGGTATTCTTCAGATTATTATGGGTGTTTTAAAATTAGGCAGATTAATGAAATTTGTACCTAGATCTGTAATGACCGGATTTGTTAATGCCTTAGCTATTCTTATCTTTACATCACAACTACCGCACTTTGTTGGAGAATCATGGGCAATGTATGCGATGGTAGCTGGTGCTTTAGCTATTATCTATATTTTACCACGTTTTACAAAAGCAGTGCCATCTCCATTAGTAGCAATTATTGTGATTACGATTATTGCGGTAATGACAGGTAGTGGAGTTCGAACTGTAGGGGACATGGGTGAATTAACTCAAGCGTTACCTATGTTTTTACTGCCGGATATTCCATTAAACTTTGAAACATTGCAAATTATTTTTCCTTATTCTTTATCGATTGCTATTGTTGGTTTAGTTGAATCTTTACTTACTGCACAAATTGTTGATGATATGACAGATACAACTAGTGATAAGAATAGAGAAGCACGTGGTCAGGGGATCGCAAACATCGTATCAGCATTCTTTGGGGGGATGGCTGGATGTGCAATGATCGGTCAGTCTGTAATTAATGTTAAATCAGGTGGAAGAGGCCGATTATCTACATTAGTAGCTGGTGTATTCCTAATGGTATTAATTCTAATGTTAAATGATTTCCTTGTACAAATTCCGATGGCTGCGCTTGTCGGTGTTATGGTTATGGTTTCCATTGGTACTTTTGATTGGTCGTCATTAAAGTCTCTTCATAAGGTACCATTAACAGATACATTAGTTATGATCGTAACGGTCTTAACGGTTATTATGACTCATGATTTATCAAAAGGTGTTTTAGTAGGGATCCTTTTAAGTGCGATTTTCTTTGCGGCTAAAATCTCAAAGGTGAAAGTGACAAGCTTATCTTCAGACGGCTCTGGAAAGAAAGTATACCGTGTTTCAGGTCAATTATTCTTTGCCTCTGTTACTGATTTTGTTGAGAGTTTTGACTTTAAGGAAAATGTAAAAGAGATTGATTTAGATTTAAAACAGGCACATCTATGGGATGATTCAGCTGTTGGTGCTATTGATAAAGTTGTAATTAAGTATCATCAAAATGGTGTGAAAGTGAATTTAATCGGTGTTAATACAGAAAGTAATCAATTACTAGAAAAAATAGCTGTTCACAATAAGCCAGGTGGATTAAATAAAGTAGCAAATCACTAAGAAATGAGGACCTTCAAGTTCAAGTTGAACTTGAAGGTCCTTTTTTGCAGTTTAAAAGGTTTAATTTGACAATTTCACTTAATTTTCACTTTTCGATAGTAGAGTAACAATTGTAAATAGACAAAATTCCAGGAGGAAATAATGATGAATAAAATGAAGTTCTTTAGTTATGTATTGTCAGGAGCATTAACTCTAGGTGTTGTTGGAGCTGCAGCCGATTCTGCTTTTGCTGCAGCAGAAACGACCTCCAAGAATACAACAGTCGATCAACAAACAGAAAATGTGAAGTCAACATTAAACACTGAAACCAAGGAAAAAGTACAAGCTATTATGGATGAGTTAAAAACTAATTTATCAGAATTAGGTGTTGCCTTGCCTAATAGAGGCAAACATGGTAGAGATATGTTCGCAGACTTGGATGAAGAAACAAAAGCAAAGGCAGAGAAAATTATAAAACAGAAGAAAGAAGGGGCAATACAAAAGAAGAAGCAGAAGCCCAGCTCGCAGAACTAGGAGTAGAGCTACCTACAAAAGGCAGGGAATTGGATATCTTTACTAACTTAGATGAGGAAATCAAAGCAAAAGTAGAGGAAATTATGAAACAGAGGAAAGAAGGGACGATAACATCAGAAGAAGCAGATGCTCAGCTGGCAGAACTAGGAGTAGAATTACCTAAAAAAGAGAAGCTAACAGACATTTTAGAAAACCTAGATGAAACAACAAAAACGAAAGCTCAGTCTCTGGTTGATGCTGAAAAAGCGCAACTTTCAGATCTCGGTGTTGAGGATTTTCCGTTTGGTGGGTACGAGAAGAAAGGAACGGATACTAATCAATAGATGGGTTGCTTTGAAAAAGGGTAGAAAATATAACTGAGTATTGGGAACTTCAATTATCTTGAGGTTCTTTTTTGCATCCTGGAGCTCTAATCAACCATTCTCAGGATCTTCTTACAAAGCAACAAAGTTTGCGAAAACAGACTTTTTTTAGATTAACTTTGTAGATAATAGTTTATTTTTACTAAAAGATTCATACTTATTTTAACTTGATTTTATATGAAGAAAAAATATATTTAAATAAATTAAAAAAACACTTGAATGTAAGCGTATTATTCGATATTTTAATAGTAATAGTTTAGTAAAATTATAAGTAAATATATAAGTTTTTTTACTTTGTGATCAATGGGAGGAAAATACGTGGGCATCCAATTTAACGAAGAAAGCAAGGTTTTCCATTTACAATCTAAAGATACAAGTTATGTAATGCAGATTATACGAGATGGATATTTATCACATCTTTACTGGGGGAAGAAAATAAAAAACTATCATCATTCGAATGATATTCAATACTTAGATCGTGCGTTTTCGGGTAATCCAGATCCGACTGATCGTACATTTTCTTTAGATACACTTCCACAGGAATACCCAGCTTATGGGAATACAGATTTTCGAACACCAGCCTATCAGCTACAGTTCCAAAATGGTTCGACTGTTAGTGATGTGAGATATAAATCACATAAAATCTTTAAAGGTAAACCTGCATTACAGGGGTTGCCTGCGACATATGTGGAAGATGAGCAAGAGGCAGAAACGCTGGAAGTTACTCTCGAGGATACTGTTGCTAAGATTGAAATTTTACTTAGCTACTCGGTTTATGAAGAGAAAAATGTGATAACTAGAAGTGCGAAAATCGTCAATAATAGCTCAGATTTTGTTGATATTTTAAGAGCGCTAAGTGTGAATGTTGATATCCGTGATGCAGAATTTGAGCTTCTCCATCTTTCAGGAGCTTGGGGAAATGAGCGTCTAATCGAACGGAATCCTCTCAGGCGAGGAGTTCAGTCTGTTAGTAGTGCGAGAGGAGCAAGCAGTCATCAGCATAATCCATTCCTTGCCTTAGTGAGGGAAAATACGACAGAAGATAATGGTGAGATTTTTTCTTTTAATCTAGTGTATAGTGGAAACTTCCTTGCAAACGTGGAAGTTGATCAATTTAAAAACACGAGAGTATCTTTAGGGATTAACCCATTTGATTTTAAATGGCTCCTTCAACCAGGTGATTCATTTCAATGCCCTGAAGTGGTTATGGTATATTCGAATCAAGGTTTAGGGGATATGTCGAGAACGTACCATGATTTATATCGTACACGTTTATGCCGTGGGGAGTTTAAAGATAAAGAGCGACCAATACTCGTAAATAACTGGGAAGCGACATATTTTGATTTTACAGCAGCTAAAATTGAAGAGATTGCTAAAGTTGGTCAAGAATTGGGGATTGAACTATTCGTGTTAGATGATGGTTGGTTTGGTAAAAGGGATGATGATACATCATCATTAGGAGATTGGTTTGTGGATCGAAATAAGCTTCCGGATGGTTTAGATTCCTTAGCGAAAAATGTAGAAAAGCTAGATATGCAATTTGGGTTATGGTTTGAGCCTGAAATGATATCTGTTAATAGTGAATTATATCGTGATCATCCTGATTGGTGTTTGCATGTACCAAATCGTAGACGTTCAGAAAGTAGAAATCAGTTAATTCTTGATTTTTCACGTGATGAAGTCTGTGATGCAATTATAAAAATGGTGTCAGATATTTTATCTTCGGTCCCGGTTTCTTATGTGAAATGGGATATGAACCGCCATATGACGGAAATTGGATCGGCTGTTTTACCGCCTGAGCGTCAAAGAGAAACAGCGCATCGTTATATGCTAGGTTTATATAAAGTAATGGAGAAAATAACAACAAACTTTCCGCATATTTTATTTGAGAGTTGCTCAGGCGGGGGTGGACGATTTGATCCAGGGATTTTATATTACATGCCACAAACATGGACGAGTGATAATACAGATGCGATTTCCAGGCTAAAGATCCAATATGGAACAAGTCTTGTCTATCCGATTAGTTCAATGGGTGCGCATGTATCAGATGTTCCTAACCACCAGGTTCATCGTACAACATCACTCGATATACGAGGTGATGTAGCGATGGCTGGAAACTTTGGCTATGAGCTCGATTTAACGAAAATGAGTGAAGAAGACAAAGAAATAGTCAAAAAACAAGTTGCGACGTATAAAGAAATTAGACGTCTTGTTCAGTATGGTGATTTCTATCGTTTAGTAAGCCCATTTGAAGGAAATGAAACTGCGTGGTTATTTGTAAATGATGACAAAACAGAATCAGTCGTGTTCTATTATCGTATACTGGCTGAAGCAAATGGACCGTTGAGTATGTTAAAACTAAAAGGTCTTAATCATGATAAAAGCTATCAATTAATAGAGACTGGCAAGGTATATGGGGGCGATGAATTAGAATATGTTGGATTAAGTATACCTGCTAATTTAAATGGCGATTTTAAAAGCTGTATGTGGAGATTAAAAGAGATCTAATAAAAACAAAAACGATGATGACAGGTAAATGTCACCATCGTTTTTGTTTTTATAGATATTATTTTTCCAACACTGCGAAATAATTTTCTTCATTATCCGCAAAGTTAAATACTCGGCCATTTGGCATTTCCACTATTTCACCTACTGTAATCCCGTTATTAGACATTTTGTCGTATAATTCATCGAGTTTGTCTGAGAAAAATAATAAAGAGGGGGTTCCGAGATTCAGTTCTGGCTCCATTTTAGCGATGGTTTCCTTGTTATGAAGGATGATGCTAGTTCCGGCTTCTGTTGTTGGAGTAATTTCAATCCATCTCATTCCTTGACCATTATCTTCCTCGGCAACTACATGAAAGCCTACTTTTTCTGTCCAAAACTTTACTGCCTCATCCTGATTGTTAACATATAGCATGATTTGACCTACTTTGGTAATCAAAACGATCACTCCATCTCAATGAATTAATAGGTATGTATTTTCTGGTAAGTTATTTAAATTATACGATTCATTTCTTGTGAAAGTAAACTGCTACAACAATTTATGGATAAAAATTGCTTAGGTTTATTCATGTAAATCCCCTATTTTCTTGAAATTTAGATAAATAACACAATAAATAAGACGATTTTTTCCAAATCCTACAATGACATTTAAAGAGAAAACTTCTATCATGTTAATTAATATAACATCATATGTTAATAAAATTAACAACAAGTCTTAGGGGGAGTAGTATGGAAAGTAAAAATGGTGGACTGAAGATTTTCTCATTAGGACTACAGCATGTTTTGGCTATGTATGCTGGTGCGATCTTGGTTCCGTTAATTGTTGGGAGAGCGTTGAATTTAACATCAGAGCAATTGGCATACTTAGTTGCGATAGATCTTCTAACATGTGGAATTGCAACTCTTTTACAAGCGTGGAAAACAAAATACTTCGGAATAGGATTACCGGTCGTATTAGGAAGTTCATTTGTCGCAGTAACACCTATGATTGCGATTGGAAGTCAGTACGGTGTTTCGGCCATTTATGGAGCTATTATTGTTGGTGGGTTATTTGTCCTCGTTTTTGCTTCAATTTTTGGCAAGATTATTAAACTCTTCCCTCCGGTTGTAACTGGTTCAGTTGTGACGATTATTGGTTTATCCTTAGTGCCGACCGGGATTCGTAATATGGCAGGAGGAACTGGGAGTGAAGATTTCGGTAGTGTAACAAATTTGCTCCTGTCATTTGGAGTGCTGATGGCTATTTTATTTATGAATAGGTATTTTAAAGGGTTTGCCCAAGCTTTATCAGTGTTAATCGGTATTATAGCAGGAACAATTGTAGCGACGATTATGGGGAAAGTTGACTTCTCGGATGTAGCGGAGGCTTCGTGGCTTCATTTGCCGGAGTTGTTTTATTTTGGGGTTCCGTCTTTTGAAATCGGTCCAATCATTACGATGATCATTGTTTGTCTTGTCATCATGATTGAATCAACTGGTGTGTTTTTAGCTTTAAGCAAAATTTGTGATCAAGAATTAAAAGAAAAGGATTTTGTTAGAGGTTATCGAGCGGAAGGATTGGCGATTGTATTAGGTGGTTTGTTTAATGCTTTTCCTTACAATACCTTCGCTCAAAATGTAGGTCTTGTTCAGCTTTCAAAAGTAAAAACAAAAAATGTCGTAGTTGCAGCAGGTTTTATTTTAGTAGCATTAGGACTTGTTCCGAAAATTGCGGCTTTTGCCACCATTATTCCGCCAGCTG
>DASQMK010000557.1:0-8348 GCA_035645575.1 Metabacillus sp. | reverse complement strand
TTATCTCGGCCGTCCTTACCAGTACTTCCAAACCAGCCCGTACAACAAGGCCACAAATCAGCAACATACTGCTAATGACTAAGGGCATCGGGGTATACATGAGAGTGTTTCCGACGACGAATTCTCCATACTGTCTAATAATCAAACCGTTTACATGAAGAAGAAAGGACAAAAAGAGAAATCCGAGTATTTTCCCTGGAATCTTACCGATAATGCGCCTGCTATATTGAATGATTGTCTCCTGCGGATAGGACTTGTTTAACTGATAGACGATGAATACAACTAGAAACCCGGTAACGGAAGCCAATATGGGGGATATCCACATATCCTGTTTGGCGTGCTTCGCGGTAATAGCCGGTAACAAAAGATCGGCTGTTGCAACGATTACCGGAAACATCAGGATTCCCATTTGCCTAGCTGAAATTTTCCCCTTTTCCAGCATATTTTTCACCTCTTTTCCCTTTTGGATAAATAACGCAAAGAATCGTCGCTTTTGATTACTCTAGAATTTTCGCAAACGGTTTGTAAATCGTTTCCATCAATTGCGTGGGACCAGACATATCTGGAAAGTAGACGAGCAGGATGGCGAGAAGCCATCCCATCACCGCTAGTGTCACAAAAGCCGCTTTTTCTTTTTTTTGTTTTTGGTGATCCATTCTCCACCATTCATATAGAACCATAAGGGCAACGAGTAGTGTGATTCCTAGAACAGATGCTAATTTCATTAATCCTTCACCTCTTCTTCAGGCCATCCTGCTGGAGTAGTGGAAATACCAGGTCTGCGTTCATTTCTTTTTGAACTTTCGTCAGTGTTTCTTCTAGGCGCTTTACAATTCTCTTCTTCCATTTCCTTTTCAATTATATTTGAAATTTTGGGACTCATCAGGTTCAAATTCGCAGAAATCTGTTCCTGTTGTTTTACCATTGCTGTTGTATATAGATTGTTCTTGCTTTCAGAACAAATATCGAATCCTAAACATGACTGCATCTACCTTCCTATATCATAAAGAAATCTCAACATTCAATTTTTACCAGATCGTTCTCCTATTTGATTATTTTTCCATAAGGTAATTAAAATATGTATAAATAATTCCCAAAATAAGCTGTGACCACTTGGGCTTTCATTTTTCTGGCGTTTTTTATTCATTGATTATGAACATAGAATGTTGCAATTGGGAGCTACCAAGCAGTTTTTGGAGAAGGAAATCAACAATTGAGGGGAAAATTAGAGCAGGAAAACCAAAAGCTGTAAAACAAATTTAAAAATGATAAACGTCTTTGTAATGTTTATCATAAATATGTTCAATCTTTCACTAATATTATCCCTGTCTATCAACAATCCCCTCCTTGCCTCATTAACTCATATAACATTCGCATATGTAACAAATGTATTTACTTCATTGCTTACTCAAAAGCCAGTATTGTAAGGGTGATCAGCGTTCGCGACACAAGTTAGTGGATTGATGTCAAAATGTTGGAGATCCCCTATTTGAATTTACTCCGTATATGCATAAATTTCCTTACATAAAACAAAGATATTAAAAAATGGTGTTTTTATTGGATATGGGAAAGGATGACCCTTATGAATCATAAATGGAAAAAGCTGTTGAAATCTAAAACGGCGAAAAAAACACCAATAGTGGAACAATTCACGCAAGAACAGGATCCGCTATCTGATAACTTGACTGATAATGAAAACAAGTTCCGCACTATTTATAAAGATTGCTCTGATGTTATCTTTCGTACTTTTTTTATAGGTGGAAAAGAAAAAGCTATTCTTATTTACTTTGATGGTCTGTCAAACATTGAAGAAATAGATGACAACGTACTTTCACCACTTATGCAGAACACAGAGGAACAATTTTACGACGTTAATAGTTTAATCGAAAAAAGAATATCCGTTTCTAATGTAAAAGAAATCAAAACATTTTCCGAGTGCATACAAGAGATCTCTTTAGGAAATCCAGTGATAATGGTAGATAAGAGGAAAACGGGGTTTTCATTAGGCCTCTCAAAATGGGAGAAACGTTCAGTTGAGGAACCTTCAGCTGAAATGGTTGTCAAGGGACCACGTGAAGCATTTGTAGAAACCTTGCGGGTAAACACTTCCTTACTTCGAAGAAAAATAAGAAGTCCCGAACTAAAAATGCAATCCTTGGAAATAGGTCGTTACACCAAAACAAAGGTTGTTATTGTGTATATGGAAGGAGTTGCAGACAGGACTTTAATAGAAGAAACCAAAAACCGGCTAAGCCGAATTGAGATTGACGGAATATTGGAAAGCGGAATGATAGAAGAATTCATCGAAGATAACCCGTATTCCCCTTTCCCACAGGTTTTAGAGACGGAACGCCCTGATGTAGTTACCTCAAACCTACTTGAAGGACGTGTGGCCATACTAGTTGACGGAACTCCTTTTTCTATCGTTGTGCCTACAACTCTTTATTCTTTGTTGCAATCAGCTGAGGATTATTATGGACGATTCTTGATCGGGACGGCCATTCGCTGGCTTCGTTACCTTTTCCTTTTGATTTCACTGCTCCTACCTTCCTTGTATGTGGCGGTGATCACCTATCACCATGAGATGGTTCCGACGACTCTTTTGATTAGTATGGCCGCCTCACGTGAGCAGGTCCCTTTTCCCGCTCTCGTTGAAGTTTTTATTATGGAAATCACATTTGAAGCGTTGCGTGAAGCTGGACTAAGACTCCCAAAACAAGTCGGGGCAGCTGTAAGTATCGTCGGTGCCCTAGTGATAGGGGAAGCAGCCGTTTCCGCTGGAATTGTCTCTGCACCGATGGTTATGGTCGTTGCAATTACAGGAATCGCCTCTTTTACGATTCCACGGTATTCGGCAGCAATCGCAATTCGTATGCTTCGTTTTCCAATGATTCTTCTTGCAGGGACGCTCGGGTTGCTTGGAATTATGCTTGGGGTAATCGCAATTATCGTCCACTTATGTACACTGCGTTCTTTTGGTGTACCGTATCTTAGCCCGATGGCTCCGATGAAATTTCGGGATATGAAAGATGTACTTATACGTGCCCCATGGTGGAAGCTGAAAACAAGGCCTCACTTAACAGGGGAATACAACAAATATCGACAATCCACCGGGCAGAAGCCTGATCCGACTAATGGGGGTGAATAGTAAACGAATCGATCCTTCATAGGTAAAGAGGTGAGACGAGATGATTGAGAAAGGAAGGTTTAGCACTCTGCAGATGGCGATTATGATCTATCCGACGATTATGGTAACGGCCGTTCTCTTAGTGCCGGCCATATAGGAAAATTTGCTAAACAAGACATGTGGTTATCACCAGTATGGGCTTCATCTTCGGTTATCTTTCGGCCTATTTAGTACACCAATTGAATAACCGCTATCCGAAGCAGACGGTTATCCAATATAGCGTCGAAATTCTCGGTTTTATTCCGGGAAAAGTGATCCGGGTTTGTTTTCCTATTCTTTTATTTACATGTAAACGGGATAATCATTACGAGAGGAGTACGGAGAATTTGTCGTTGGGAATTTTCTTTTAAAACCCCAATGATGTTGTAATTGGAAGCATGGTACTAATCTGTGCCTTAGCCGTACGCGGCGGACTTGAAGTAATAGCGAGAAGTGCACAACTCTTTGTTCAGATCGTTGTTATTTTACTCTTGTTTATCGCTATTTTGCTTATTCTGGATCTAGAACCTAAAAATATGTTTCCAGTGATGGAGAAAGGGATTATGCACTCTGTAATTGAGGAGATTGTCCTATCAAGCTGGTTCTCTGAATTCTTTCTCATCTCATTCTTACTCCCATTTTTAGTTGAAAAGGAAATAGGATTGAAATGGGGCATGATCTCGGTGTTTGCGGTAATGGTTAAATTTATCTGACTACAGGCCGATTGTTTTTCCGCTTGGATTCCTATTGCGCTCATTGGCATTTGGTCGGCTCCGAATTTAGAAGAGCTAGCTCCTTTTCTTGGCCTACATCGCCTTTTTATTTAATCTCGATCCAAACGCTTCTACCAATGTTACTGCTATTACTTGCTATTATACGTAAAGGAAACGGTACAAAAAGACAAGAGAGGTCTAGTACCAGAAACAAGTACACGGCGGTAGTGTCTGAAAGGGGAAAAGGATGAATACTATTTCTTTAACGAAAGCAGTAAAGCTAATACTTACTTTTTCGATATGTTCATTTACAATCTTACTTACAGGCTGCTGGGATCGAGTTGAACTCAATGACTTAGCACTTGTTATGGCAGCAGGACTTGATAAATCCGATGACGATAAGATCGAGCTTTCCGTGCAGCTGGCTATTCCGCAAGCGATGGGGGGAGGACAAAGAATGGGCGGGGGAGGTAAGCCGACGACTGTTGAAAAGGTAACTGGCAAAACAATCTTCGATGCCATGTCCCAGCTTCAAGAAAAGGTGTCCCGCCGTATTTTCTGGGGACATAACCGGGTGATCATTATCGGTGACAAGCTGGCTGAGGAAGGGATTCAGGAGCACATCGACTTTTTCGCCCGATACCCAAGTCCTCGACTCCGGGCATTTTTATTTGTCTCTGACGGCAAAGCCATTGATGCTTTAAAAATTATTCCTGATTTAGAGAAAAGTTCAGCAGAAGTTGCAAAAGAACTAGCAAAGTTCAAGGTTGGAATGAGCGTAACGGTAACAGACTTGTTACAGATGTTAAGCGGCGAGGCGGGAGCGGCGGCACTGCCTTGGATAGAGGTAGATGAAGATGAACCGGTAGGAAAAGGTGTTTTACGTGTAAACGGAACGGCTGTTTTTAAGAAAGATAAAATGGTAGGACGAATCGATGATAGCGTAACTAGGGGTGTGTTATGGCTAAAAGATGAAATCGAATTGGCCTCCGTAACGGTAGAGCCAAAAGGCGCTGATGGTCAGATTTCCTTCAATCTTCTCCGTTCTCGTACGGAGCTGATCCCAAAAATAGACAATGGAAAATGGAAAATGATCGTTAAAATCGTCACGGAAGATGATGCAGTGGAAAATGAAACAAAGTTAAACTTGATGAATCCCAAGATTGCAAAACAACTTGAAAAGCAATTAGAACAAGACATTGATGAGAGAATTCGCATGACACTTGAACAAGTTCAAAAAGAGATGGAAGCAGACATTTTTGGTTTTGCCGAAGTGTTTCACCGTCAATATCCAGATCAGTGGTCAAAAGTAAAGGATCATTGGGAAGAGAAATTTCCAGAAATAGAAGTTGAAATGAAAACTAAAGCGTATATAAGGAGACCAGGAATGTCCACTTCACCACAAGGAGTACCCCAAAAAGAGGTGAAAGGAAAATGAATTTGGCATCTGTGTTCGGGATAACTCTCGTTGCTATTCTTATTACGCTATATGAATGGCCGAAAATGAAAAAGAATCAGAAGAAGGAAAAATGGACCTTTGTGACATTGACAATGGCAGGATGGCTGCTAGCCGTCCTTCTCGTTTTTTTTCCGGATATGCCAGGACCTACTCACTTTATTGATATGATATTTAAGCATCTTGGTAAGCTGCTTCAATAATAAGTAATAAAAAGGTTTATATCATTCATGATGAGGTGAATGAAAATGATCGAGAAAGAAAGATTTCAGCTGAACAGATGGCAATCATGATGTACCCTGTAATCGTCGGGACTGAAATTATTTCTGTTCCGGCAGTAACGGAGAAATATACCAAGAAAGGGATTTTCTGGTTAAAATATAACAGGTAACGATAATTTAAGTTTTTCTCAAATAACCAGAGGGGGAGAAAGCCATGATTGAGAAAGGGAAAATTTCCGCTTTTCAGATGGGTATCATGATATATATGGTGGTAGTTGCAACAGCTGACCTATTGGTCCCAGCTGTTTCTTTTAAAGAAGCGAAGCGTGACATGTGGCTGTCGCCGTTTTGGGCTTCTCTTACCGGCTTTCTGATCGTTTATATCATATACCGGTTAAACCGGATCTTCCCAAAGAAGACCATTATCGAATACAGTGTCGATATTCTCGGTACGATTCCGGGAAAGATTCTCGCTTTTCTCTACTTGTTTTATTATCTAAACATTAATGGAAATATTATCAGGGTCTATGCGGATTTCGTCGTTGGGGTATTTTACATCAAAACTCCGATGGTTGTAGTGATTGCAAGTATGGTTCTCGTTTGTGCTTTTGCCGTGCGAGGTGGGGTAGAAGTATTGGCAAGAGCCGCACAGGTCTTCATACCAATTGTGATACTTTTATGGGTGTTCACCATTGTACTGATTATACCCGATTTACAAGTAAAGAATATGTTTCCTTTACTAGAAAAGGGAATTATGCCTTCCATCAAAGGGTCATTCTTACTGCAAGGCTGGTTCACCCATGTTGCTTTACTTGCTATCCTTCTCCCTTTTTTAACTGACCGGGAAAAAGGAATGAAATCGGGAATGATTTCAGTATTTATTGCAATGCTTATCCTCACCCTTGGCAATATTATTGCCTTATGTTTATTTGGGGGGATTACAGGAACGTTTACATACCCGTTAATGGAAGCTTCACGATACATTAGCATCGCAGATTTCCTTGAACATATACATGCCATCGCGATGGCGGTTTGGGTGGCAGGAGCGTTTATTAAAATCTCGTTGTTTTATTATGCACTTGTTCTTGGCTCTGCCCAATGGTTGAATCTCTCTGACTACCGGCCACTCGTATTCCCTCTAGGTTTTGTTTTGGTCTTGTTTGCTCTTTGGTCAGCTCCGAACATGCAAGAATTGTCAACAATAACTAAAAGATCAACTATTTTTTACAATAATACATTCCATACGGTGATCCCGATATTATTGCTTCTTATCGCTGTTGTACGAAAAAGAAAAAAGGATACTATTCAAGGTAAATAATAAAAGAATTATGATATAAGCACAAAATGCTTTATGACAGTTACCTCTGTCTGTAATTTTTAGCCTACACATTAAAAAATAATCAATCCTTTCTTCAATTAAATGGCCCTTTTCATGAAGAAAGACGCTTTCCTTATTTCAGAAAAGCGCCATATTGTTGAAGATTTGGTAAAGAACGGCTCCCATTTATGGTGTAACTACCTAACCAATAATTGCAGCCACTCATGTTTTGGTTCATGAATTTTTATCGCTTGTCGAAGTCAATTTTGTTGCTTAGAGTTAAGAGTATCTTTTACAGATAAAAAACGTAATCCAATAATAACGTCTTTCCAGTATGTAGAAAAAGGACTACTCTTATTTAATGTAGTCCCGTCATTTACTCATCAAGTTATAGTAGCACTCCAAGTACCTCCACCTTGGTCACATGTATAGTTACCTAACACTCTTCTTCCTTCAATTCTACCTGTGTAATCACAGTCATTTCCATCACTACTATTTCGACGTTCAATACGAACATTGTTACCCTGTTGCTGCATTCTCAAAACAGCAGTTACAGGAGTTGCACCTGGTCTGGTCCACCTCGCGTCAAAGATATTGCTATTTCCTCGACGTGTCCAAACTCCTCTCCATCCATTTTCCTCTTCATCCCATCTTGTTCCTAAATCCGGTACTCGTGGTTCTCTGATTATAGTACCACTCCAAGGACCTCCCCCTCGGTTACATATGTTGAAACCTGTCACTCTTCTCCCTTCAATTCTTCCTGCATACTGACAATCATTTCCATCACTGCTGTTTCGGCGTGAAATGCAAACGAAATTGTCCTGCAATCGCATTCTCAATACTGCAGTAATAGGGCGCTCTCCAGCCCTGGTCCACCTCGCGTCAAAGACATTGCTGTTTCCCCGGCGCGTCCACACACCCCTCCATCCGCCTTCTTCCACTTCCCATCTGGTACCTAAATCTATTTGTCGATAATATGGATCCTCATAATAATATGAATTAACGGAGTAATATGGACTGGCATAGTAATATGGGTTAACATAGTTGTACATATACAACCTCCTCACTAATAGTAAATTTTTAAAAATGCAGCTTGCAGTTTATAATATGTAAAATAAAAAAAATGGCGCATTGATTATTAAAGTGAATGTTCTAATTTTCTTTAAAGATGTTGTTCAACAATCTGGCCCTATAAATGAAAAAGAGCGACATCCTTATTCAAGAATGGCGCTTAGTTTGTTGAAGATCCTTATTCATCGAATGCCTGTTAGCGAAAGAATACGGTATATATTATAAATGCTAATATCAATACTAGAATAAGGATACCAGTTCCTTTCCAGCCTAAACCACCAACTAAATCGGACAATCCTCCACCGTTAACACTTCCAGCAGGATTTCTTTTTAATTCTTCTTGACGCACACTCTCTCTTCTTGTCTCAGGATTTTCTCTTTCTTCACTCATATTGTCTCCTCC
>DASQMK010000556.1:0-5155 GCA_035645575.1 Metabacillus sp. | reverse complement strand
CTTCTAATGACCTTGCTAGTAGATAATCACCTGTATACATTGCAATTCGATTATCCCATCTTGATTTTACGGTAGGCTGACCTCTTCGTAATTCAGCATCATCAATAACATCATCATGAACAAGTGAAGCCATATGTATGGTTTCTAACGCAACGGCTACATGCTTAACTCTGTTAACATCATAGTTTCCGAACATAGCAGACAATAAGACAAAAACTGGACGAATTCGTTTACCACCTGCTTTTAGTAACTCTAAATTCGCTTCACGCAATAATGGATATTCTGAAACTGCTGTTTTTTCTAGTTCCTGTTCAATTATATTAAGGTCATTATTCAAAAAAGAGTACATTGCTTTTAATTTCATACGTATTCACCTTAAACTCCGATTAATTGTTATGTAAAGAGGACCATATAAAGATGAATGACCATATTAGAAAAACTTGGCTTATCGCCAAGTCCAAATGGCGAAAGCCTTAGTTTTTCTTATAATATCATCCATAAAATCTTATACTTTCTGATAGTACAAAAAAAAGAGTTTGTTGATGTATCACTTTAAACTCTTTTATAAAAAGTGGTCATACCCCTCAATTTTACCTATTTTCTTCTTTTGCCTTTACTCCTAAGTGCATGGCCGCTACACCGCCAGTAAAGGCCTTCACTTGGATATCGATAAAGCCTGCTTCTTTGAACATTTTGGCTAATTCTGTCATTCCTGGAAAGTCGCGAGCGGATTCCTGTAGCCATGAGTATTCACTATAACTTTTTGCGAAAACTTTTCCAAAAAGCGGCATGATATAGCGAAAATATAGATAGAAAAATTGTTTAAATACTGGTAGATTTGGTTGTGATGTTTCTAAACAAACTGCTTTTCCACCTGGTTTTAATACTCGATTCATTTCTTTTAATACTTGCATATAATCAGGAACATTTCGGAGCCCAAATCCAATTGTAACAAAATCAAAACTATGATCTTCAAAAGGAAGCTGCATTGCATTTCCATGTACCAAATTTACATTTTTCAACCCTAGCTGTTCTACCTTTTGATGTCCTACCTTCAGCATATTTTGACTAAAATCTAAGCCGATTACACTTCCTTCAGGACCGACAGCTTCAGCCAGGGCAATACTCCAGTCTCCCGTACCACAACATACATCTAAAGCTGTTTGTCCCTTTTTTACATTCATTCGTTTCATTGTTTCCTTTCGCCATGCTTTGTGACGTTGGAAACTAATAACTGAATTCATTTGGTCATAGTTTTCATAAATTTTCTCAAAAACTCCATGGACTCTTTCTTCTTTTGACTGACCCATATTATAAACCTTCTTCCACTGTCTTTTTCTCGTGTAGTAATGCATCGTGAAAACGGATTGAATGAAGACGATCTAATAAAAGATCCCTAATAACAGGTCCTCTTAAAAATCCTGTATTAAGAAGTGAAATAGTCTTTTCAAAATACACATTACATGCATCTGATAAATAACTCAACGAAAAGAGGCTTCTTTCTATACCACCATTCACTTGTTGAAATTTTTCATGAGATAGTCTTTTATAGGTTAAAAACTGAATACTAAATACCTTATGAGAATTAAGCTTAAAATGATCGGCTACATGCTGAAATAGGCTTGTTTCAACAACTTGAAGACTATCCATCACAGATGTTAATTTTTGGTGATGATCATGATACAATTTAATTTTATGCTCGTTAATCTCCTTAATTGCCATTGCTAACGTCCGAACCATCTTGATATCTTTTATTTCGGAAAGCAACAAATAATATAAACCACTAAAGTAATCACCAGCTAACACTGTTAACTGTCTTTGTACAAACTCGTCGGATTTAATATTATGATTGGTTGTAACAGCATCATGTGTATCAAGGGCAATTTGAACAAGCATAGCCGTCAAAATATAGCTCTTCTTTAATTCATCTGAAAGGTCTATCTCATCAAAAATCGCATACAAGAGTAGCAATTTATCTTCATCTATCTTGGGTGAAGGTAAATGCTTGACTAAAAAGGGATGTTCGAGCCTCTCCTCTAGATCTTTTTTCAATTTTGCTAAGTGTATTTCTAAGTCCTGCAAATATATCACCCTTGTCCCCAATTTAACATTCTATCTCTATACTACTATCACTAGCCTACTCTTTCTTTGTTTTCAAAGAGATTTATTTACTAGTAAAAACCTGCCATATGTGAAAAAGGAGACATATTTCAACTATTTTTCAATGGCCTCTACTCCACTTTTCTATATGGTTTTAGCTCTTTATTTATGTATGTATAATTACGCAAATATAAACATATTCCATTATACCATAATCAAAATTAATTGTTATTTTAAATATGTTTATTCCTTTATCTTATCTTCAAACAAATGATTATAGACTGTACAAAACGCTTGCTTTCTCTTATATGCTCAAATATTAATCACTCTTATTATTGTATATTTTATGAATTCTCATCTAATTGAAGTCAAGCGTTTCTTAACAGTCACCTTAGTTTAACTCTCCCCTAAAATGCATTTATAGGAAAAATAGTTTATTTACGAGAATCACTTTCCAATTCACCAATACCCGTTTGAATTTGAGCTTTACCTCTTATTTTAATAGCCGAAGTATGCTCTGTGAATTGGGCGATCATTACTTCACCTTTATCTAGTTTCTCTGAATGGTGAAATCTTGTATCAGATCCCCTTGTTAAGCCAATTACATGTACACCATCTTCTATTGCTTTAATGACAACAAAATCATTTTTTTGATTCATTCTTACACCTGCCCGTTTTTTACAGATTAACGATATGTATTCTCTTATTCATCATACCATTTTCTAATAGAGAAAGCCTATAAAAAGTTCGTAAAATAGATGAGCGATACCTGGGACTTTATGATCCTTTAATAAGTGATAGAACCTCAGATCTAGATGCTTCATCTTTCCGGAATATCCCTCTTACTGCAGATGTAACTGTCTGCGATCCCGGTTTTTTCACACCTCTCATTGTCATACACATATGCTCAGCTTCAACAATTACCATGACTCCATGCGGTTCTAGAGAATTCATAATAGAATCTGCAATCGTCGAGGTAATTCTTTCTTGAAGTTGTGGCCTTTTTGCAACAGTTTCCACAGCCCGGGCAAGTTTACTTAATCCAGTTACCTTCCCGCCTTTAGGGATATAAGCAATATGTGCTTTTCCATAAAAAGGGACTAAGTGATGTTCACACATTGAATAAAATGAGATATCCTTTACTAACACAAGTTCTTCATGATCTTCTCCAAAAATAGTTTTAAAATGTTCCGAAGGGTCTTCATTTAGGCCGCTAAATACCTCAGCATACATTTTAGCCACCCTTTTTGGTGTATCCACTAAACCTTCTCTGGTCGGATCTTCACCAATTGCTTCAAGAATTAATTTAACGGCTTGTTCAATTTTGCCATGATCTACTTGCGCCATCGTCATCCTCCTGACATTTATTTGATACAGATTCTAGCATATTCATCATATGAAAAGCAAAGCAGGACAAAAACGAGGGGTTTAAGCACATTGACTGGAAAAGCACTGTTTTGATAAAGAATAGATGAACAAACCCCTTAGAAAAAGACTAGAGGTATTCACCCAAATGAAAAGCCCCTTATTATAAGGGGCTTTTGAAAAGAAGCTTGTATGTAATAGTTATTACATGACAAATCAAACTTATTTTCCTGCAACAGCATCTTTAAGTGCTTTACCTGGTTTGAAAGCAGGCACCTTGCTTGCAGCAATTTCAATTTCTTCACCAGTTTGTGGGTTACGACCTTTACGAGCCGCACGCTCACGAACTTCAAAGTTACCGAAACCGATAAGTTGTACTTTATCACCATCTTTTAGTGCATCTAAAATTGTATCGAAAACAGCATCAACTGCTTTAGTTGCGTCTTTTTTAGATAACTCACTAGCTTCTGCTACTGCGTTGATAAGTTCTGTTTTATTCATGCCTTTCACCTCCTCCCAAAGGGATGGAACTCTTATTAGTCTTCATTTCTTCACAGTTTTCACCAATTGTATACATGATAAAACATGATTTTATTAGCAACACGCTAATCTTAAACGATTTTCCTACATAATTCAATCATTTTCATCATGAAGATTGGATATTTAGGAAGAATCGACCAATAGAGAAAAGAATTTCTGTAAAAAGATTAACATAATCATTCAAGTGAATCAAGAGGTAACAAAATAAAAAACCAATGATATCAAGGCTTTCCTCATTTATAGCGATCATTCGTTCTTATTTTTTAAAAAATCACTGTAATTTCATCAAAAAACCCGGCTTGCGTAAGTCAAAATAGTGAAAGTTTCCATTTATTCACTAAAGAATTTCATAAAATTTTTAAACGTTTTTGCAAGTATATAAAAAAAGACCCCTGATTCAGAGGTCTAGTCATTATAAGATGATCGCAATTAATCCACCGGAGCCTTCATTGATAATTCTTTCAAGAGTTTCTTTTAACTTATAGCGCGCATTCTCTGGCATTAACGATAGTTTTGCTTGAATACCTTCTCGGACAATCGAACTTAAGCTTCGTCCAAAAATATCTGAATTCCAAATTGATAGTGGATTATCTTCAAAATCCTGCATTAAATATCGAACAAGCTCTTCTGATTGTTTTTCTGTTCCGATAATTGGAGCAAACTCTGATTCTACATCAACTTTTATCATATGAATAGACGGTGCAACAGCTTTTAATCTTACTCCAAACCTGGAACCTTGGCGAATAATTTCAGGCTCATCTAAGCTCATATCAGCTAGTGCAGGAGCTGCAATACCATAACCTGTTTGCTTCACCATTCGCAACGCATCAGACACTTGATCATATTCTGCCTTCGCATAAGCAAAGTCCTGCATTAATTGAAGTAAATGATCTTTTCCACGAATTTCGACTCCTACAACTTCTTTTAAGATTTGATCATATAAATCATCTGGAGCATATAAATCAATTTCGGCAATACCTTGCCCCATCTCAATTCCAGCTAAACTAGCTCGGTTAATGAAGTCATACTCACTAAATTGCCCAACAACTCGATCAACATCTCTTAATCTCTTAATATCTTTTACAGTATCCTTAACAGCTTCTTGATAGCTCTGTCTTAACCAATGATCTTCCCTTAATACCATAACCCA
>DASQMK010000555.1:0-5887 GCA_035645575.1 Metabacillus sp. | reverse complement strand
TGCTGTAGACAGTGTTAAATTCTTCTCTAATGTGCCGGATACTCCAACTGCTCCAGCGTCACGTCCTCCGTGTCCGGGGTCAATGACAATTGTTTTGTTTTTAATATATTGTGACGCCCCAGGCTTCGTAACAGGCTTGCTAACTCCGGTTGTTTCAACTACCCAACCAGCAATATAACCTGTTTTATTACTACCAATATTGATTTTATACCAATCTCCTGCTTTTTCAATAATTCCGTAAGTCTCACCCAAATTAGCACGCTTGATAATAGAGTGAGAAGTAGAAGATCCTGACCGAATATTTGTACCGTTATAAATTATTTTTACATGTTGAGAGTTATTGTTCGAATTCGTATTGATGGCAGTAGTAGATGCTTTTGAAATATACCAACCAGCAACCCATCCAACCTTATTTGAACCAAATGATATTTTATACCAATCATTCTTTTCTTCAAGAATTGTCACCTTTGTTCCTTTTGCTACCGCCCCGATTACACTTCCACTAAGTGAACCACTATTTCTAACATTTAAGGATGTTGCTGTAACTGTTCCATTACTTTTTGTAGTTGTGTTTTGAGCGGTTGTGGAAGTTTTGTTTTCTTTTTGAGTATTGGTTGACGAGGTGACCTTTAAATAATCACTATGTACCCAACCAGAGATATTCTTCGTTTGGATTTGGACCCAATTTCCTGATTCTTTTAAGATTGAAACAGTCGTATTTTTCTTAAGGCTTCCAACAATACTACCTAAGGTAGAAGCGGTTTTACGAACATTTAGGGATGATGCTGTTACAGTACCTGTTTTTCCTGATGATGTATTGGCAGCACCTTGTGTTGATGTTGCATTTTTGACCTTCACATAGCTTGACGATACCCAGCCTGATTTTCCTGAATAGGAAATCTTGATCCATTCGCCACTCTTCTCTAAATAGTTAGCTGTTTTACCTTTATCAAATACACCAATTACTCCAAAAGAAGTTCCTGGTCCAGAACGAAATCTAAGTCCTGTTGCAATAGACTCAACAACTGTTCCATTAGATGCTGTAACAGTGTGTGTAGACGAACTTGTGGTCGTTTTTTTCTGAGTGACTAACCAATTAGCTACCCATCCAGAAGAATTTGCTGATAATTTAATTTTTGTCCAATCATTCTTTTTTTCTACCACATCATATGTTTGGCCTTTTTTTACTTTGGCTATAACAGAGTATGTAAGACCGGCTCCGTTTCGCACATTTAGCACATCAACATTAATTGTTACTTGGTTAGCAGCCTTAACAGTTGAAGGTGATAAATGAGCGAAAATTGATAGAAGCACTAGAATAAAACACATGGATATGGGTATGATTTTGCGGATCAACGATAAACCTCCTTTATGAAAAAATGTAGTCAATTAAAACATTTCTTTACTTATATCGACATTCCTCCGAAAATTTGAAATAAAATTTTCCAAAATAGGAAAGGATAAAAAAGATTATACAGAGATGAGGTGTGACAAGTAATGAGAAATAATGATAAAGGGGAATTAATGTACTCACGACGAGATGTGTTTGGAGTGGATTTTCATGACTTTATGACAAAAGAACAAAATGAATCTTCTTTTGAACTTGCGTCTGAGTTTGGAATATCCTTAAGGGAAGTAAAGAATTTTAAAAAACATTTAAATCGTTCTTGACAATATACCACAAAGATACGTATGATAAGATATAATTCGAAAGAAACATTTTTAAACATCATTCATAAAGTTGTGAACCAGTGAGGGAGAACAGTAAATAAGAGGACACATGAAAAGAGAGGAAATGCCTTAGGCTGAAAGCATTTCTACATGATGACTTATTGAAGAACACTCCTTAGGTTTCTCTCTGAAAAACAGTAGGTTTAGTAGGAGTAGAACGTGACAGGCGTTAACTGATCGAGTGGAAATAGATTATTATTTCAACTAGGGTGGAACCACGGGTATAACTCTCGTCCCTACATTATGTAGGACGGGAGTTTTTTGTTGTTGTCAAAATTTGTGGTGTTCATTTCTAATGGTGTTTATGTTAGTTAAAATGCTGTACGAGTTTCAGTGTCTAGCTTCAGGTGCCATCGGCTCGAGGTCATAAGCCATTCAGGAATTGAAGGTAAAGAACACCTTCTATTCCTGAACGTCTTATGCTTGTCGCCGATGAGCATGCACACATAATAATCAATTTTTATCTAGCCCCAGCGCCTAGGCCCTCGAGGTCATAAGCCACTTAGAAATTGAAGGTAAAGAACGCCTTCTATTTCTAAGCTTCTTATGCTTGTCGGGCCTGACCAAGGTGCTTGCGCTTTTAATATAGGAGGTAAGTTTATGTCATTCCAGATTCCTAGAGGTACTCAGGATATATTACCTGGAGAGGTTGAGAAGTGGCAGTTTATTGAGAATACTGCACGTGAGTTATGTAAGAGATATCAGTATAAGGAGATTCGTACACCGATTTTTGAACATACAGAGCTTTTTGCTCGAGGTGTTGGTGAGAGTACGGATATCGTTCAAAAGGAAATGTATACATTTCAAGATCGAAAAGGAAGAAGCATTACCCTTCGCCCCGAGGGAACAGCCTCGACTGTTAGAGCTTTTGTAGAGAAAAAATTATATGCAAATCCGTCACAACCAACTAAGTTGTATTATATAGGACCAATGTTTCGATATGAACGTCCACAAACAGGGCGCTTCCGTCAGTTTGTACAATTTGGTATTGAGGCGCTTGGAAGTCATGATCCTGCGATTGATGCAGAAGTTATTTCTCTTGCGATGAATTTATATCAAACGCTTGGCTTAAAAAACTTAAAGCTGGTGATTAATAGCTTAGGTGATGGTGATAGTCGTAAGGCACATCGTGAGGCACTGATTGCTCATTTTGAACCAAGGATTGGGGAGTTCTGTTCTGATTGTCAAAAAAGGTTACAGCAAAATCCCCTGCGAATTTTAGATTGTAAAAAGGACCGTGACCATGAATTGATGGGAACTGCTCCATCTATACTTGAATTCCTAAATGAGGAATCTACATCTTACTTTAACAAGGTTCAGAAGTATTTAAAAGCTAATGGTATTGAGTTTGAAGTTGATCCAGGACTTGTTAGAGGATTGGATTATTATAATCATACTGCTTTTGAAATTATGAGCAATGCTGAGGGCTTAGGGGCCATTACAACACTTTGTGGTGGAGGGCGTTACAATGGCTTAGCACAAGAAATTGGTGGTCCTGAGACACCAGGTATCGGCTTTGCGTTAAGTATTGAGCGTTTATTAGCTGCTCTTGAGGCTGAAGGAATTGATTTACCAATTTCTGCTTCAATCGATTGTTATATCGTAACAATGGGGGATCGTGCAAAAGATCATGCAGTTTCATTATTATATGAAATGAGAAATGCAGGACTCATAGCTGAAAAAGATTATGAAGATAAAAAAATGAAAGCTCAATTTAAAGCAGCGGATCGTCATCAGGCTAAATTTGTAGCAGTTTTAGGAGATGATGAGTTAGAAAAAAATGTGATTGCTATTAAAAATATGGAAACAGGGACACAAGAAGAAGTTTCACTTGATCAAGTGATCTCATATCTAAAACAAAAATCTATGTCATAAAAGGAGAGGTTTCTATGTTTGGTCGTACATATTATTGTGGTGAAGTTCCAGAATCAGCGATTGGTGAAGAAGTTGTTTTAAAAGGTTGGGTAGCAAAGCGCCGTGATTTAGGAGGAGTCATTTTTATTGATCTTCGTGACCGTACAGGTGTTGTGCAGGTTGTCTTTAACCCGGAAATATCTGCAGAAGCTTTAGCAATTGCAGAAAAAGTTCGAAGTGAGTATGTATTAGATATTACAGGTAAAGTTGTAAAACGTGATGAAGAAACAATCAACCCTAATGTTTCAACAGGTACAATTGAGGTTATTGTTGAAAAGGTGTCAATTATTAATGCAGCTAAAAACCCGCCATTCTTAATTGAGGATAAATCTGATGAAGTCTCAGAAGATGTTCGTCTAAAATACCGCTATTTAGATTTAAGAAGACCAGCTTTACTAAATACACTTCAAATGCGTCATCAAGTAACAAGATCGATGAGAAACTTTTTAGATGAAAATGGGTTCTTAGATATTGAAACACCAATTCTAACAAAAAGTACTCCAGAAGGTGCACGTGATTATTTAGTACCAAGTCGTGTACATGAGGGTGAATTTTATGCTTTACCACAATCACCTCAAATCTTTAAACAACTATTAATGGTATCTGGCTTTGACAAGTACTATCAAATTGCTCGATGTTTCCGTGATGAAGATTTACGTGCAGATCGTCAACCAGAATTTACTCAAATTGATATTGAAGCATCATTTATGAGTCAAGACGACATTATGTCAATGACAGAACAAATGATGGCAAGAATTATGAAGGAAACGAAAAATATTGATCTTGAACTGCCGTTACCAAGAATGACTTATGATGAAGCTATGGGACGTTTTGGGTCAGATAAACCTGATACACGCTTCGGATTGGAGCTTGTTGATGTTAGTGAAGTTGTAAAAGATAGCGGATTAAAAGTATTTAATACCGTTGTTGCAAATGGTGGTCAGGTTAAATCAATTAACGTTAAGGGTGCAGCTGATAAATATTCAAGAAAAGATATGGATGCTCTTGCAGAGTTTGTTGCCCCTTATGGAGCAAAAGGCTTGGCTTGGTTGAAGGTGGAAGAAGACGGTCTAAAAGGACCTATTATCAAGTTCTTTACAGAGGAAGAACAAAAAGGATTATTACAAACTCTAGAAGCAACAATTGGCGACCTTCTTGTATTTGTTGCAGATAAAAAATCAGTTGTTGCAGATGCATTAGGTGCCCTTCGTTTAAAACTTGGTAAAGAGTTAAACTTAATTGACGAAAGCAAATATAACTTCCTTTGGGTTGTTGATTGGCCGTTGCTTGAGTATGATGAAGCAACAAAGCGCTATTATGCTGCACACCATCCATTTACAATGCCGGCACGTGAAGATATAGAATTATTTGATACAGATCCAGCAAATATGAAAGCTCAGGCTTATGATATTGTTCTGAATGGATATGAGTTAGGTGGAGGTTCTATTCGTATCTATGAAAAGGATATCCAAGAAAAAATGTTTAAGTTATTAGGCTTCTCTGAAGAGGAAGCAAGAGAGCAATTCGGTTTCTTATTAGAAGCATTTGAATATGGAACACCTCCACATGGAGGGATCGCTCTTGGGTTGGATCGACTCGTTATGCTTTTAGCTGGACGTTCAAATCTTAGAGACACAATTGCTTTCCCTAAAACTGCTAGTGCAAGTGATTTATTAACAAGTGCACCAAGTGCAGTTAGTGAAGCTCAATTAGAAGAATTAAATCTGGAACTTCGCGACTAAGTCAAGATCTTGAAATGAATTTTTTGTTGTGCTATTATTTTTAAAAAGTTACAGATTTAAGAAAGTCCTGATGTGTTCGTTGTACACCTAGTTTTGACCTAACATTTTTTATACGGGAGCTTTTAGTTTCTAGCCAGAGTAAATGCCTCTCACACGCATGAGGACTTACAAACGTTTAGAACAAGGCACCCACCTGCTAAGTGCGGGATCAAAACGAGGGAAATGGCGACGGCACAATCGGGACTTCTATAGAACGATATAACAGGGATATCCGCTTTCCATTTGTGAAATGAGGATGTCCCTATTTATTTGTAAATATAGGCTTACTTTTTCAACGATGTATGGTATATTCTTTTTCAGGTAAAAATACTGTCATTATGGCATTTGAAGAAATTTAAGGTTAATAATTGGAGTGAGTTAGTTGCTACATCAATTTTCACGTAATGAACTAGCAATAGGTAAGGAAGGCATAAATATTTTAAAAAATAGCACAGTAGCTG
>DASQMK010000554.1:0-4870 GCA_035645575.1 Metabacillus sp. | reverse complement strand
AAAAAAAAAAAAAAAAAAAAAAACAGGAGTTATCTCCCGCTCTTTCTACCCTTTACTCTTTTGTCAAAAACTTTTTCCTTACGATAAACCCTAGACCGAAAAGTAAACAAAGTGCTCCTACAAGAAGAATATTAAAGCTGTTCGTAGCTGTATTAGGTAATGAAAAACCATTATCACTATCCGCTTTCACTGTTTCTTCTTGTTTATTCGTTATATTTTGATTTGTCGTTTGATTTGTTGATTCAGGTTTATTTTGAATAACTTCTTTTTTTTCCTCTGTTACATCGGTTTCTTTATCAGTCCTATTATTACTGTTATTTTCATCATCACTCTGCTCTAATGAGTCATTATCAATTGTTGGTTGTTGATTTTCATCTGGATCTTCTGTTTCAGGATTATCTTCAGCATTCGGTACATTAGAATTTTTCATCTGTTGTTAAAAAAACGACAAACCCAAGGTCAACCTTGTTTGCTGCTGGTGCTGAAACAGCAATATAACCGCCTTCCGGATGAAATCGCAACACTTGTTACATCAGAAGCAGCTACACCTAAATCCGATAATGCAATCTGTTTTATACGTGGTATTTCTCGAACATTTTCGTTCCTAGTAAACCTCCTAATTTAAGTTTCGACACAAGAATTTTACTAGGATTTATTAAAGCTTGATTAGGAGTTTTGTAATATTTTTGTTAATTTTACCAAAATTGGTCGGTTTTTGTTGAAAAATAGATCACTCAACTTGTTGGCTAAACCTACATCTGCTGTTTGTGCAACTCTATTGGGTGCTCTTCATTATTAAAAGATATTCGACTTATAAATAGAAGCTACAACTTCTTTTAGTTTGTCTTTTTCTTGAACAAGCGCAATGCGAACATACCCTTCCCCATTAGGTCCAAAAGCATGTCCAGGTGTAACTACAACATTTGCATGATCAATTAGTGCATATGTAAAATCCATTGAACTCCAGCCTTTTGGTATTTCTGCCCATATAAACATACCAGCATCAGGTTTTGTTACCTTCCACCCTATGTCTTGTAAACCACTAACTAGTACATTACGACGTTCTTCATATACTTTTCTATTTTCCTGACAAAATGCTTCCCCTTCTTTAAGAGCACGAATCGCCGCTTGTTGCACAGGGAGAAATACGCCATAATCTAAATTACTTTTTAATTGATTCATTGCTTGGACAATTTGTTTGTTTCCAGCTAGATATCCAATTCGTGTTCCAGCCATATTATAGTTTTTGGAAAAAGAAGACATCTCAACCCCTATGTCCTTCGCTCCTTCTATTGACAAAAAGCTTATGGGTTTATTGCCTTCATAATAAAGTTCAGAATATGCAAAATCATGAAGGACAAGGATGTGGAACTTCTTAGCGAATTCGACAACTTCTTTAAAGTATTCTTTACTTGCCAATGCAGGCACAGGATTACCTGGAAAGTTCAAAATCATGATTTTTGCTTTCTGCGCTATTTCTGCCGGTATCATCTTTAAATCTGGTAAAAAATGATTCTCTTTTTTTAGCGGCATAAAATACGGTTTTGCTCCTGCCATCGCAATTCCAGCTGCGTACGCTGTATAACCGGGATCAGGTACTAAAATGACATCACCAGGATCTGCAAAAACCACCGGAAAATGGACAAGCCCATCCTGTGAACCCATTAATAAAAGGACTTCATTATCAAAATCCAAACTCACATTGTAGTTCTTCTGATAAAAAGAAGAAACCGCCTTATTGAAATCTTTTGTACCTGACAAAGAATATCCATACTGATCTTTTTTTAACACTTCTTCTGATAATGTTTTCGTAATAAAGGATGGAGGAGCTAAATCAGGACTTCCAATGCTTAAATCAATGATAGGTTTTCCCTCCGCCATTTTCTGTTTTTTATATTGAGCAAGTTCACTGAAGATAGATGGCTGAAATTGACTCATTTTAGTTGATAATGTAAACTTCACTACTATACCCCCAAAATTATTTCCCAATTGCTATTTTTCTGAAAATAAGTTTATCACATTTGAACATTATACGAAAATAACGAAGTTTACAAAAGATGTTATATGGCTGTTTTTCTACAATGAACAGATTGAGCAAATGTAAAGTTGGTTAATGAACACACAAAGAGATTTTTTGTCTTATTTTGATTTGCGTGTCGAAGGAATAAAGAAATTCGACTCGATTTTTTTAGCACTCTTAAAATACTTAGTATTTTGCAGAAATTTGTCGAGCAGCTTGATTAAAAATAAATGACAAGTTATTAAATACAAATAAGAGGATAATGACGAAGAAAACCCTTTACCGTCATTATCCTCTTATTTGCGAGCTAAAATGTATTATAGATATTTTCACATTCTTCTGCAGTTGGCTCATAGAAACAATGAAGCTTGTAACGGTCAACTAGCGGCTGATTGTACCATTGAGGTGGGCAATCCCCAGGTGGACGAAAGTACCATAAGCTATATTTTGCAGGCCAGAACCTTTCCCCATTTATCACTCTACGAGCTAGTCTTTTTTCACTGTCCCTCGCCCTTTGATAAAAATAGCCCTTTTGGGTTGCTTCAAACGCATGTGGCTGATACACCATATTTGGAATCGTCCGTAAACCTTTAAAATCTGAGCAGTTCGATCGAATCCGATTGATTCCTACATTTCCAACTAGAAGCATCCCCTGTGTACCTTCCCCTTCAGCTTCTGCTCGAAGTAATCTCGCTAATAAATCAATATCTGCATCAGTCGCCTTTACAACAGCCATGTCTTCACCTCCATATTACTCCTCTGTTTATCTTATTAGAAGGAGAGCTAGGCACATGACCTATTATATAAATTTCACTCTTCAAATCTAGAAAAAAAAGAGAATGCTGTCTTTCCAGCACACTCTTTTCCCATCCCTTTCCAAATAAATTTCAACTTACTTAAAGCCACCTCTTTGGAAATGAGAATTTAGTTGTCCTCTAATCATTTTTTTCTTTAATTCAGTATCTGTTTCCTTTTTTCGATAATCTCTCCGAATTTCATCTGTTTGGACACCTTCTTCAACTTTTTCCGCAATATCCATTAGTTTTTCAATATCAGAAAAAGAGTATTTACGAAAACCAGTTGCAGTGCGGTCTGGAAAAATTAGTTTTCTTTCTTCATAGTAGCGGATTCTTCTTTCAGACAATCCTGTAATTTCACATACTGTCCCCATTGACATCACTTTTTTATCACGGTATGACATACTTTTTTCCAAATGAATCCCCTCTTATGAATGATAATTTTTTCGTTCTGCTTCGTCTTTAATACTTTAGCAACAGTAACCGTTTTCTAACAAGAATTATTTAAGAAATATTGATTCTATTAGGAATATTCCGTCTTTTACATCTAAACTTATATCAGGAATACATATGATCAAACATTTCTAACCTAGATGATAACATTACAGATTTGGCAAAGAACTTAGTTTAATTTTGCATGTAACAAAATATAACAACAAAAATTGCCCATAAGATGAAGAGACATCCGTCTTTCAGATGTCTCCTTTTCTCTTTTATCTTTGCATATAGTCTGCTTTGATCATATGTGAGAATATCTTACCCTCTTAGTGAGCCAATTACATCACTCTGGTTCCCCTATTTCAAAGCTACTATTAATAAGTTCTATTGCTTGTTCAGGAGTAATCTTAAAATCTTCCGCAACTTTTTTAATCATATTATCTCTTATTTCTCTGATCGTCATTATGTTCACAACCTTTTCTATATGTTCTATTACTACCATATTAACAGAAAATTCATACGTTTAAAGTTGTTTGTCAGATTATCTAACAATGTTTTTCGAGTCAGTTGATAGACTATCTTACATTTTGGATCTTTCTTTAGAGAGTAGATATACATATAAAATAATCGAAATGCAAACAGAAAAAGCAGAAACTAAATAGATCGTATGATATCCGAACAAGTGACCAATTTGACCAAATAACAATGCACCGATTCCAACACCAAGATCAAAGGAAGAGAAAAAGGTTGCATTTGCCATACCTCTTCTATGTATCGGTGCTTTCTCAATTGACCATGCTTGTAAAGCTGGTTGAACTGAACCAAAACCTATTCCATATAAAACGGCTGCAACTAGCAGTACAGTTGTATTGAAAAGCCAAGCTAATAAAATCATCGCAATAGCAATAAGGACTGTCCCAGGAATAAAAATAGCACGATGCCCTTTCAAATCATATAATTTACCTGCAAACGTTCTAGATGCCATCAATGCCAAAGCAAATACCAGAAAATACCACTGGATACCAGCAATTCCTTTATGTGCTGTATATAACGGCAGGAATGAAGCAATGCCTCCAAATGTTACTGTAATGAAGAATAACAATAGTGCTGGTTTTAAAGCACTTTTTTCATAGAAATCCCACTTTTCTTTTTTCGTTACTTTCTGTGTTTTTTCAATTGTTTTGTAGCGGATTTTCGATGATAGAAGGAACGCTACTAACCCTAAGATTGCACATATAATAAATAATTCCTTATACGATAATACTCCAGCTAAAGTTAACCCTAGTGATGGTCCAAAGGCTAGTGCTATGTTTCCCGATAACCCATAGTATCCCATACCTTCCCCACGTCTTTTCGGTGGGATAATGTCACTTGCAATGGTACCAGATGCAGTTGTTGAGAAGCCCCAGCCTATTCCTTGAATAAATCGCATAAAAAATAAAAAGGCAATTGTCGGAAAGAAGCCATAGGATCCCACCGCAATAATAAAAATGAGTAAACCGGTTAAATATACAAATTTCCTTCCTTTTGATTCTAGAGCATGGCCTGCATAGGACCTGACTAATAAAGCTGAAAAGGTAAAAATACCGACAACTACCCCAATTAATTGGTCATT